>NZ_JANLGL010000107.1:0-9692 GCF_024655625.1 Pseudomonas sp. 18.1.10 | reverse complement strand
ACCTCTATCCAGCTGAGCTACGAGTGCATTTGTTGCCGCGCATTATAGGCCGTTCAATCTCTATGTAAAGCTATTTTTTCGTTTATTTTCAACAACTTACGAAAAAACCAGATTGCAACGTACTAAGCAAATAATGGCGGAGAACGGGGGATTCGAACCCCCGACACCCTTTTGAGGTGTACTCCCTTAGCAGGGGAGCGCCTTCGGCCACTCGGCCAGCTCTCCGCAACACGGGGCGTATATTAACCACGTTCTTCCCCGTTTGCAAACATAAAAAACGATAAAAATTAAAGGCTTGGTTCTTCGTCCTTCTCTTTCTTGATCCGCAGGTAGATTTCCTCGCGGTGGACCGCTACCTCTTTCGGAGCGTTAACCCCAATACGCACTTGATTGCCTTTGACGCCGAGCACGGTCACGGTGATTTCGCCATCACCGATAATCAGGCTTTCTGCGCAACGACGAGTCAGAATCAGCATACCTTTCTCCTCACGCATTTCAGTTCAGGAACAACAGTCTGCAAAAAAAAGGCGTTCGACCTACAGCCTGATGGCCATAACCCTTCCCGCCTAAGTATTGTCGAGCCCACGCAAAAGAACATGCGCCCTACAAAAAAAGGAAAGGCGCGGTAAACCGCGCCTTCCTGGCCTTACATCACTCGCCCTGTCGGGCCGGAGCGTCCAGCTCGAACGCGGTATGCAGCGCGCGTACAGCCAATTCCAGGTACTTCTCTTCGATCACGACCGAGACCTTGATCTCCGACGTGGAGATCATCTGGATGTTGATGCTTTCCTTGGCCAGCGCCCCAAACATGCGGCTGGCAACGCCGGCATGGGAACGCATGCCCACGCCCACGATCGACACCTTGGCGATCTTGGTATCGCCAACCACTTCACGCGCGCCAATCTCGCGGGCGGTGTTCTCCAGGATCTTCAGCGCCGCATCGTACTCGTTGCGGTGCACGGTGAAGGTGAAATCGGTGGTGTTATCGTGGGAAACGTTCTGCACGATCATGTCGACTTCAACATTCGCGTCACTGATCGGGCCCAGAATCTTGAAAGCCACGCCCGGGGTGTCTGGCACGCCACGGATAGTCAGCTTGGCTTCATCACGGTTGAAAGCGATACCGGAAATGATCGGCTGTTCCATGGATTCCTCTTCATCAATAGTAATGAGGGTGCCCGGACCCTCTTTGAAGCTGTGCAATACGCGCAGCGGAACGTTGTACTTGCCGGCGAATTCCACCGCGCGGATCTGCAACACCTTGGAACCGAGGCTGGCCATTTCCAGCATCTCTTCAAAGGTGATCTTGTCCAGGCGCTGGGCCACGGACACTACACGCGGGTCCGTGGTATAGACGCCGTCCACATCGGTGTAGATCTGGCATTCGTCGGCCTTGAGAGCCGCTGCCAGCGCCACGCCGGTGGTGTCCGAACCGCCACGCCCGAGGGTGGTGATGTTGCCGTGCTCGTCCACACCCTGGAAGCCCGCTACAACTACCACGCGCCCTGCTTTCAGATCAGTACGTATTTTCTGATCGTCAATCTGCAGAATGCGCGCCTTGGTATGTGCGCTGTCCGTGAGGATGCGTACCTGGCTGCCAGTGTAGGACACCGCTGGCACAC
The DNA here is from genome assembly GCF_024655625.1 of Pseudomonas sp. 18.1.10. NCBI lineage: Bacteria > Pseudomonadati > Pseudomonadota > Gammaproteobacteria > Pseudomonadales > Pseudomonadaceae > Pseudomonas > Pseudomonas sp. 18.1.10. Next base: position 8,070 of record NZ_JANLGL010000107.1, on the reverse strand, counting down.
CGCGCTTGTTCAGCGCCATGGCCAGCAAGGCGATGGTCACCTGCTCACCGGTGGACACGATCACATCCAACTCACGCGGCAGCGGCGGTTGATCGCCGCTGATGGCCTTGGCCAGGTCGATCAGGCGATTGGTCTCGCCACTCATGGCCGACAGCACCACCACCAGGTCGTCGCCGGCATCGCGGAATTTCTTAACCTTGTCGGCCACCTGCTCGATTCGTTCGACGGAGCCGACCGAGGTGCCTCCAAATTTCTGTACGATCAAAGCCATTTCTAAGCCGCCTCAGCCCGTAAAGGGGCGCCCAATAAACCAATCTTCCAGCACCTGCGCGCGCCCATGACTAGACCATGGGCGCGCCACCAGTGCCTTAAATACCCGCCTCGACAAACGGCACGGTCAGGGCCAGGGCCGCGTCCAGGGCACCGGCGTCTACACCACCGCCTTGTGCCATGTCTGGACGACCACCGCCCTTCCCGCCCACTGCCGCAGCGGCTTGCTTCATCAAATCACCGGCCTTGAGTTGGCCAGTCAGGTCCTTGGTTACACCGGCAACCAGAACGACCTTATCCTCATGGACACCGCCGAGCAGGATCACTGCGCGGCCGAGCTTGTTCTTCAACTGATCGACCAAGGCCAACAGCGCCTTGCCGTCCTGACCGTCCAGGCGGGTCGCCAGGACTTTCACACCCTTGACGTCCAGCGCCGTGGCCGACAGATCGTCGCCCGCCGCACTGGCTGCCTTGGCCTGCAACTGTTCCAGCTGTTTCTCCAGGGCGCGATTGCGCTCCAGCACGGCGGACAGTTTGTCGATCAGGTTGTCGCGGCTGCCCTTGACCAGGCTGGCCGCTTCCTTGAGTTGTTCTTCGGCAGCATTGAGGTAAGCCAGAGCCGCAGCACCCGTCACTGCCTCAATACGGCGCACACCGGACGCCACGCCGCCTTCGCTGATGATTTTCATCAGGGCGATGTCGCCGGTACGGTTGGCGTGGATACCGCCACACAGTTCCACCGAGAAATCGCCGCCCATGCTCAATACGCGCACGCTGTCGCCGTACTTCTCGCCGAACAGCGCCATCGCGCCCTTGGCCTTGGCCGTCTCGATGTCGGTTTCTTCGGTTTGCACCGGGGTGTTCTTGCGGATCTCGGCGTTGACGATGTCTTCCAGCGCCTTGATCTGCTCCGGCTTGATCGCTTCGAAGTGGCTGAAGTCGAAACGCAGGCGCTGGCTATCCACCAACGAGCCTTTCTGCTGGACGTGATCGCCCAGCACCTGGCGCAATGCCGCGTGCAGCAAGTGCGTGGCCGAGTGGTTCAGCGCAGTGGCGTGGCGCACGTCAGCATCGACCTGGGTATCGACCGGCGCACCGATCGTCAGGTTGCCCAGCACCATCACACCGTGGTGCAGGAACGCACCGCCGGTCTTGGTGGTGTCGCGCACGTCAAAACGGCCGGACGTCGAACTCAGGAAGCCACAGTCACCGACCTGGCCACCGGATTCGGCGTAGAACGGGGTCTGGTCCAGGACCACCACCGCTTCTTCGCCTTCGTTCAGCACGTCGACCGACTTGCCGTCTTTATAAATGGCGACGATCTTGGCCGCGCCCACGGTGGCGCTGTAGCCGGTGAACTCGGTCGGTACGTCAACCTTGACCAGGGTGTTGTAGTCCAGGCCAAAGGAGCTGGCGGAACGCGCACGCACACGCTGGGCTTCCATCTCACGCTCAAAACCGGCTTCGTCGATGGTCAGCTCGCGCTCACGGGCGATGTCGGCGGTCAGGTCCATCGGGAAGCCGTAGGTGTCGTACAGCTTGAACACCACGTCGCCCGGCACCACGCTGCCCTTGAGGCCAGCCAGATCCTGCTCGAGGATTTTCAGGCCGTGGTCCAGGGTCTTGGAGAATTGCTCCTCCTCCGCCTTGAGCACGCGCTCGATATTGCCTTGCTGCTGCTTGAGTTCCGGGAAGGCTTCGCCCATCTCGGCAACCAGTGCAGCCACGATCTTGTAGAAGAAGCTGCCGGTAGCGCCCAGCTTGTTACCGTGACGGCAGGCGCGACGGATGATGCGGCGTAGCACATAGCCACGGCCTTCGTTCGACGGCAGCACGCCATCGGCGATCAGGAAGCCGCAGGAACGGATGTGGTCCGACACCACCTTGAGCGAAGACTGGCTTTCATTGGCGCAGCCAATGGCCGCCGCCGAAGCGCTCAGCAGGTTGGTGAACAGGTCGATTTCATAGTTGGAATGCACGTGCTGCATCACCGCACTGATCCGCTCCAGACCCATGCCGGTGTCGACCGACGGCGCTGGCAGCGGATGCAACACGCCATCGGCGGTGCGGTTGAACTGCATGAACACGTTGTTCCAGATCTCGATGTAACGGTCGCCGTCTTCTTCCGGCGAGCCCGGCGGGCCACCCCAGATGTCGGCGCCGTGGTCGTAGAAGATCTCGGTGCACGGGCCGCACGGGCCGGTATCGCCCATGGTCCAGAAGTTGTCGGAAGCGTACGGCGCACCTTTGTTGTCGCCGATACGGATCATGCGCTCTTCAGGCACGCCGATCTGTTGGGTCCAGATGTCATACGCTTCGTCGTCCGTGGCATACACGGTGACCCAGAGCTTTTCCTTCGGCAGCTGCAGCACGCCGGTGAGGAAGGTCCAGGCGAAGGTGATCGCATCTTTCTTGAAATAGTCGCCAAAGCTGAAGTTGCCGAGCATTTCGAAGAACGTGTGGTGACGCGCGGTGTAACCAACGTTTTCCAGGTCACTGTTCTTGCCGCCGGCGCGTACGCACTTCTGGCTGCTGGTGGCGCGGGTGTAGGCGCGCTTTTCCTGGCCCAGGAAACAGTCCTTGAACTGGTTCATCCCCGCGTTGGTGAACAGCAGGGTTGGGTCATTGCCTGGGATCAAGGAGCTGGAGGCTACACGGGTGTGGCCTTGCTCTTCGAAGAAGAGAAGGAAGGCTTCACGGATTTCTGCGCTTTTCATTAGGTTCTTCCACGGAGGCTGCGGCCAAAGGCCAGTGCGCAACATCATCAGACGGAGCGACGGCAAAGGGCCGCATTATATCGGCCCTTTGCCGGTGGTACAGCGTGTTTATACGATTGAAACGTTCAATTAGACGGTGTGCAGGCTCATTTGCGCGAAAATTCGACGAATGTCGCCAGCACCTGTTCGATCTGCGCGCGGCTCACATCCAAATGGGTGACCATGCGCAGGCGCGGTGCGGCGCTCAACGTGATCCCACGCTCGGCGGCAAACGCCTTCAGCGCCTGGGCCTGGTCGCCAATCTGCACGTAGACCATGTTGGTCTGCACCGGCTCCACCGTATAGCCGGCCTTGCGCAGTTCATCCCCCAGCCATAGTGCGTTGGCATGGTCATCGGCCAGGCGCTGCACCTGGTGATCCAGCGCGTACAGCCCCGCCGCCGCCAGCGAACCAGCCTGGCGCATGCCGCCGCCAACCATCTTGCGCAGGCGCCGCGCCTTGGCGATCAACGCCGCAGAACCACACAACACCGAGCCAATCGGCGCGCCCAGGCCCTTGGACAAGCACACCGAGACCGAATCGAAATACCCGGCGATCTCCCGCGCATCCACCCCCAGCTTGACCGCCGCGTTGTAGATCCGCGCGCCGTCCAGGTGCAGCGCCAGGCCATGCTCACGGGTAAACGCGCGCGCCTTGGCCAGGTATTCCAGGGGCAGCACCTTGCCCTGCATGGTGTTTTCCAGCGCCAGCAAGCGCGTGCGGGCGAAGTGGAAGTCGTCGGGCTTGATCGCCTCCAACACCTGGTCCAGGTCCAGGGAGCCGTCCGCCTGCACCTCCAGCGGCTGCGGCTGGATCGAACCGAGTACCGCCGCGCCACCGCCTTCGTATTTGTAGGTGTGGGCTTGCTGGCCGACGATGTATTCCTCGCCGCGCTCACAGTGGGCCATCAACGCCAGCAGGTTGCTCATGGTGCCGGTGGGCACGAACAACGCCGCGTCGAAGCCCAGGCGCTTGGCCATTTCGGCTTCCAGCAAGTTGACGCTGGGGTCTTCGCCATACACATCGTCGCCGCTGGCGGCGTTGGCCATGGCGTCTCGCATGCCGGGGGTGGGTTGGGTCACGGTGTCGCTGCGCAGGTCGATCACAGACATGAAACAGGCCTCTAACGGAGTGGATAAGTCCTTTTGAAGGTCATTACTGCGGGCAACGCCACGGAATATCAAGCCCCGGGCATATTCAATCGAATACCAACCAAACAAACCGATATAGCCTATCGATACGGCAGCCGTGCAGTTTTTGAAAAACCATGATAAAAACTCTCCGCCGCCAGGGTTCTGGCGGCAACGTTCTCAGGGCGGGGTGCAATTCCCCACCGGCGGTAATTACACGCAATGTGTATAGCCCGCGAGCGCTTGGCGCCTCGAACTGCTCATGCAGGACGGCGCCAAGGTCAGCAGACCCGGTGTGATCCCGGGGCCGACGGTCATAGTCCGGATGAAGAGAGAACGGGATTGGCACCTAAGGGCCGCTCGTCTTGCGTACCCTTAAATCCCATTCGATTCATATCGCCCTGTTTTTTTCTTAAACAGGAGTCAGAACATGCAACCCACCGCAATCGACAGCAAAAGCAAAAACCATCACGGCGAGCGCGTCGCGTTTATCCAAGCCTGCTGGCACAAGGATATTGTCGACCAATCGCGCAAAGGCTTCCTCGCCGAAATGATCGCCCAGGGCTACCAGGAATCGGACATCGATTTCTTCGAAGTCGGCGGCGCCTTTGAAATGCCCCTGCACGCCAAGCTGCTGGCCAAGACCGGCCGTTACGCCGGTATCGTTGCCGCTGCACTGGTGGTGGACGGTGGCATCTACCGCCACGAGTTCGTAGCCCAATCGGTGGTCAGCGGCCTGATGCAGGTGCAGCTGGAAACTGAAGTGCCGGTGTTCTCGGTGTCGCTGACGCCGCATCACTTCCATGCGGGCAGCGAGCACCACACGTTCTTCTACGAGCACTTCGTGCACAAGGGCCAGGAAGCGGCACGCACCTGCGCCGACACCCTGCACAAGGTCCGTGCGATCCGTCGCAGCGAGCCGCGTGCTGTAGCCGTCTAAGCAACACTGCAAAAACAAATGTGGGAGCGGGCTTGTGTGGGAGCGGGCTCGCTCGCGAATACAGAGTGTCAGTCACTGAATAGGTTGACTGATACACCGCATTCGCGAGCAAGCCCGCTCCCACACAAACCAGCTCCCACATGGCACTGCGTTAAACCTTAAGCGCTACACCAACCCGGAATCCGTCGTCGGCACAATCAGGATCCCCGCCCGCAAGCCATTCTTCACCTTCGGATTGGGGAAGATAATGCGCGCCCCCTCCTCCTCGATCACCCAACGGGTCTTGGCCACGTCTTCGGCCAGCAGATAGCCCTTTTCCAACTCCGAAAAATTCTCCACATCCGCGGGCAAATGCAGCAGGAACGCATCGCTGTGCTTGATCACTTCCCGCGCCACGGCGAACAGTTTCAAGCCGTCGAGGCTGTCGGTTGCGGGTTCGGTGCCTTCGATCATCTGCTTCAAGCGGGTTTCCAGGCGTGACACGTCCACCCCCTGGTTCTGCCCGAACGGCCGCGCCTTGCCCAACTCCAGGGTGAAGGCCTCGGCGTCGAGTTGCTCATAGGTAAACGCGGTGAAGGTGATGGAGGTCTTGTTCTGCAACAGCACCGCTTCCATGCCGGCGGCACGCAGGCGCTCCAGTTCGCGGCGCGAATGCTGGCGCCCGTCCTTCCACGGGTACAGGGCGAATTGCTCGATCTTCGAACCGCGAATCGCGGTGTGCAGGTCGTAATGCAAGCGCGCTCGGTCCGGCAGGCTGAAAAAGCTGCGGGCCAATTGCTCAAGCTCGGCGGCGCGCATGGCCTCCGGGCCGATGTTTTGTTCGTGCCGGCCGTTGAACAGCCGGTTGACGTCCAGTTCCAGGTAACGCTCGCCGCGGCGCATGGCCTCGGGGTTGCCGAACAGGAACAGGATACGGTTGCGGGGCTTGACTTCCCCACGGGCAATGCCATGCAACAGGCGGTCGAGCAGTTCGATCGGCGCCGTTTCGTTGCCATGGATGCCGGACGACAGCAGCAGGTCGCCACCATCGTCACGCCCCTGCGGCGGGCGCACTTCGAGTGCGCCCTCGCTGAGCCAGCGCATCTGCACGCCGTCGACAGTCAGTTGAATTTTTTGCGCCGGTTCACGACCGGCGAGGGTCAGTTCAAGCAGTTTGCCGAGGGCGAGCATAAGCAGCTTCTCTTAGTGATTGCAGCCTGGGCCGTGGACGTGATCGTCGTCGTCACCTTCAACGTCGGCCGGTTCCATTTCCAGCTGCAGGCTCATCAGGTTGGTGGCCAATGGGCGCATCAGCAGGTTGGCGTATTCGGCGTCGCCTTCTTCCACGTCCACGCCAATCAGCAGTTGGCCACGGCCGTCGTGCTGGATCCAGATTTCCTTGCCCTGCCACACCACGGCGACGCGGGTGCAGGAGGTTTCCAGCTGGGTGCCGTCGGTGTCTTCAAGGATCAGCTTCAGGGTGTCGGTGGTCATATTTAGCTCTCAGCCGTGCGGCGTTTAATTGATCTGGAAAGGATAAACCGCGCCCAGTTTAAGGATTTGCGTCAGTTCATCCAGTGCCGTCCGGCATTCAAGCAACAACTGCGGGTCAGCCAGATCGGTTTCCCGCAGGCTGTCGCGGTAGTGCTTGCCTACCCACTGGGTCAGTGTTTCGTACAACGGCGCGGTCATGATAACGCCTGGATTCACCGCCGCCAGTTCCATTTCGTTCAACGCCACGCGCAAGCGCAGGCACGCCGGGCCACCGCCGTTCTGCATGCTTTGCTTGAGGTCGAAGACTTTGACTTCGCGGATCAGCCCACCAGAGGCGGTCAAACCCTGCAAGTAGCTCCAGACGCGTTCGTTGGCGCGGCATTCTTCTGGCACGATCAGCAGCATCGAGCCGTCGGCGCGGGTCAGCAACTGGCTGTTGAACAGGTAGGAACGCACCGCGTCCTCGACGCTGACCAGGGCGCGGGGCACGCACACAGACTGGAAGTTGCCGCCCAGCTTGCCCAATTTGGCTTGCAGCTCAGCGAGCATCTGTTCGGTATTGAGGAACGCATCCTCGTGATAGAACAGCACTTCGCCGTTGCCCACGGCGATCACGTCGTTGTGGAACACACCGGCATCGATCACCGCCGGGTTCTGCTGGGCGTAGACCACGCCTTCATCCTTCAGGCCGTGCAAGCGCGCAACCGCCTGGGACGCTTCAAGCGTCTGGCGTGCCGGGTACTTTTGCGGCGCCGGGAAACGGCTGTCGAACGCACTGCGGCCGAACACAAAAAACTCCACGCCGGCTTCACCGTACTCACGGCAGAAACGCGTGTGGTTGGCCGCGCCTTCGTCACCGAACTGCGCCACCGCCGGCAACGCAGCGTGGTGGGCGAAGTGCTTGGCGTCGGCAAACATCGCCCCCAGCACGCGGCTGGTGGTCGGGTGCTCGATGCTGCGGTGGTATTTGCAGTTCAGGTTGGCGGCGGTGAAGTGCACGCGGCCGTCGGCCGTGTCGGCGCTTGGGCTGACCGTGGCGGCGTTGGCCACCCACATGCTCGATGCGGAGCAGCTTGCCACCAGCAACGGCATGGCGTCCTTGGCGGCTTGCTGGATCACCTGGGCGTCGCTGCCGCCGAAGCCGAGGCTGCGCAAGGCGGCGACGTCAGGGCGTTCCTGCGGGGCGAGCACGCCTTGGACAAAACCCATGTCCATCAGGGCCTTCATTTTTTGCAGGCCCTGCAACGCCGCTTCCCTGGGGTTGGAATGCTGCTGGCTGTTGCTCTGGGACGCGACGTTGCCAAAGGACAAACCGCCGTAGTTATGGGTCGGCCCCACTAGACCGTCAAAATTGACTTCATAGGATTTCATCGGCGAGGCTCCACGAACATCTGTTTTTATAGGCTTCAAATTACTTGAACACACCACAAATCAACTGTGGGAGCGGGCTTGCTCGCGAATGCGGTGGATCAGTCACCTGAAATGTTGAATGACACACCGC
>NZ_JANLGL010000106.1:0-20062 GCF_024655625.1 Pseudomonas sp. 18.1.10 | reverse complement strand
TCAGCTACTGAATAGGTGACTGATACACCGCATTCGCGAGCAAGCCCGCTCCCACATTTTGACCCAGTGTAGTCAGAGGGATTGGGGGGTGGAACGGGCGACGATGGTTTCCACATCCACCCCACGCGGCAACGTGCCGTACACCCGGCCGGACGATTCCCCCAACCGACTGGCAATAAACCCATCACTGACCGCCCCATTCCCCGCCTCCAGCAACAACTTGGCCTGCAACGCCACGGCGATGTCCTCGGTGAGTTGCCGCGCGCGATACTGGATATCCTGGGTGTCCATGAACGCCGATTTCAACTGTTCGATATGCCGCGCCAGCGACTTGTCGCCGTGCCCGTCCCCCAGCTCGACAAACAACGCCTCCAACACCCCCGGCTCTTTGGACAAGGCGCGCAGCACGTCCAGGCACTGCACGTTGCCGGAGCCTTCCCACGTCGAATTCACCGGCGCCTCACGGTACAGGCGCGGCAGGATGCTGTCTTCGACATACCCGGCACCGCCCATGCACTCGGCGGCTTCATTTATCATCGCGGGCGCGCGCTTGCAGATCCAATACTTGCCCACCGCCGTCACCAGCCGGGCGAACTTGGCTTCCTGTTCATCGCCCAGGTGATCCAGCGCACGCCCCATGCGCATGCTCAACGCCAACGCCGCTTCGCTTTCCAGCGCGAGGTCGGCGAGGACGTTCTGCATCAGCGGTTGCTCGCTAAGTACGCGGCCGCCCACCGAGCGATGGGCGCAATGATGGCTGGCCTGGGTGAGTGCCTGGCGCATCAGGGCACTGGAACCGACCATGCAATCGAAGCGGGTCATGGCGACCATTTCGATGATGGTCGGCACGCCTCGGCCTTCCTCGCCGATCATCCACGCCAGGGCGCCACGGAACTCCACTTCGCTGGAGGCGTTGGAGCAGTTGCCGAGTTTGTTTTTCAGGCGCTGGATATAGAACTCGTTGCGCGTGTCATCCGGGCGGTGCCGGGGCAGCAGGAAACAGGTGAGGCCCTTGTCGGTCTGGGCCAGGGTCAGGAAGGCATCGCACATCGGCGCAGAGCAGAACCATTTGTGCCCCACCAGCTCATAGGCCTGGCCGGGGCCGCCGGCGCCCACCGGATACGCGCGGGTGGTGTTGGCGCGCACGTCGGTGCCGCCCTGTTTCTCGGTCATGGCCATGCCGATGGTGGCCCCGGCTTTATGGGCGATGCCGACGTTGCGCGGGTCGTATTCGGTGTTGAGGATTTTCGGCAGCCAGGTGTCAGCCAGATCCGGTTGCAGGCGCAGGGCCGGCACACAGGCGAAGGTCATGGTCAGCGGGCAACCGGTGCCGGCTTCGGCCTGGCTGTGCAGGTAGGTCAAGCCGGCGCGGGCGACGTGGGCGCCCGCCTGCGGATGCGCCCAGGGCAGCGATGGCAGGCCGTGTTCCACCGCAGCGCGCATCAGCTCGTGGTAGGCCGGGTGGAATTCCACCAGGTCGATGCGATGGCCATAACGGTCGTGGCTGTTGAACAGCGGTTTGTTCTGATTCGCCAGGAACCCGGCCGCCATCAGCGGGCCACCGGCCAGCGCACCGTAGGCATCCAGGCGCGCCTCTGCCCAGCCGGCACCGAAGCGCCGCGACCACTCTTGCAGGGGCACGTCGATGCGATACAGGTTGGTGCCGTCCAGGGACGGCGGCTGGTTGGTGACGTCGTGGGTTTCGGCGAACTGATGCAGGTTCATGACGGGCCTCCTGGAAAAAAGGCCACGGTCATTGGCGGCCTGAATTTCAGTTAAGCACCGGCGCTGCGCTTAAAAAAGTGGCATAGGCGCCTAATGTCCGGCGCTTTCGCCCTCGACCTGGCACAGTACACAGCGCTCCAGCACCGCTTGCAACGCCTCGAAACGCACGGGCTTGGCCAGCCGCTCGGTGATGCCGATGCCATGGCAGCGCTCACGGTCTGACGCACTCAGCGATGAACTCAGGGCGATGACCGGCAACTCACCGCAGCCCGGCAAGGCACGGATCTGACAACACAACGAGAAACCGCCTTCAGGCACATCCAGCAACACCGCCTCGAAGGTTTCCCCCTGCAAGGCCGCCAGTGCCGCCGGGCCGCTGTCCACGGTTTTGACCCGGTAACCGAGCTTGAGCAACATGCCGCGCACCGCCAACTGGCCGACGCTGTTGTCATCCACCAGCAACACCGCGCAGTCCTGCGGCGCGCGCTGCGGAATCCGCCCGGCGGCTTTTGGCTCGGACGGCACCGGCTTGACCTCGACTTCCAACTGGAAGCGACTGCCCTTGCGCGGTTCGGAATGATGGGTCAGGCGCCCGCCCAGCAACTCGATCAACTGCCGGCAGATCGCCAGGCCAATGCCCAGGCCGCCGTATTCACGGGTGGTCGAACCGTCGAGTTGGAAGAAACGCTGGTACAGCGTGGCCTCGTCGAGAAAGGCAAAACCGATACCGCTGTCGGTGACGATAAAGCTCAGGCGCAACGCACCTGCGCCATCAGGCACACCGACCACACGCACGCGCACCGCGCCTTGGTGGGTGAACTTGAAGGCGTTATCCAGCAGGCAATCCAGGCACTGGGTCAGCTTGTCTGCGTCGCCGATCACCCGGTCCGGCAGTTCATCCGCGACATCGATGGAAAATTCCAGGCCCTTGCTGTGCGCGCTGGCGCTGAATTGCTGGCGCAAGGTATCGAGCACGCCACGCAGGCTGAACACCTGCGGCTGGGCGGTGAGGCGGCCGGCTTGCAGTTCGGTGAGGGTGAGGATGCCATTGACCATGCGCATCATGTCCCGTGCCGAGCCGGCGGCGGTTTGCTGATACTGCGCGAGGTCAGTGTCCAGGGCCACGGTTTGCATCAGTTCGAGGGAGCCGATCACGCCGTTCATCGGGGTGCGCAGCTCGTGGGTCAGGGTGGCGAGAAATTCGTCCTTGAGCCGGTTACTGCGGGCCAGTTGCTGGTTGAGCACTTCAAGTTTCTGGCTGGCATCGAACAGGATCTGCGCCTGCTGCTCACGCATGCCGTTGATGCGATCCGCCAGGGCCAGCGACAGCAGCGCCACCTCGATGGCCGAGCCGATCTGGCTGGCGTACATGGTGAGAAAGATGTTGGGCAGGTAGCCCAAGACCATCATGGTGTTCACCACTCCACCGAGCAGGAAAGCCGACCAGGCAATGATGAAATAGCGCGCCATGCGCTGGCCGCACAGCCAGGCTTTGATCGCGGCGATAAAGATGGTCACGGTGAACACCAGCGCCAGGCCGGTCGCCAGGCGCAGGGCCACGGCGTAGCTGGTCAGCAGCGCCAGCGCCATCACCAGCGCGCCGCAGGCGGCCAGTGCGAGCAAGATGCGGTCGAGCCAACGGCTGTGCTGCGCGGTATGCAGGAAACTGCGCGCGAACAGGCTGCCGAACAGCGCCGCCGCGCCGATCAGGAACGGCACCGCGGCATTCGTCCACCACGGGTTGTTCGGCCAGAAGTACTCCACGGCCACGCCGTTGACCGACAGCTGGTACAAACCGAACGAGGCGATATAGAGGATGTAATAGAGGTAACTGGTGTCGCGCACGCTCAGGTAGATGAACAGGTTATAGATCAACATCCCCAGCAGCACGCCGTAGATGGCGCCCAACACGTAGAGGCGCAGCGGCTGCTGTTCCAGGTAGGCGGTGCCGGCCCAAAGAGTCAGCGGCGCCTGGATCGAACCTTGGCTTTGCAGGCGCAGGTAGATCGTCTCCTGCTGGTCGGGGACAAAATTGAGCTTGAACAGGTAATTGCTCTGGCGTACTTCCCGGCTGGAAAACGGCAGCGCGCTGCCGGTACGGGTGCTCAGGCGGTAAGCGCCGGTGCTGTCGCGCTGGTACAGGTCGAGGTGATTGAGCGGCGGGTAGGCCAATTCCAGAAACCAGGTGCGTGGCGCGCGAGGGTCCTTGGCCTGGTAATGCAGGTCGATCTTGAGCCAGAACACCGAACGCGAATAACCGGCGTTGAGGGTGGCTTTGTCGTGGGGCTTGAACTGGGCGGCGTAGGCGGGGGAACTGACTTCGGCGATGGTGAGGGCGTCGGTGGGGTCTTCGAGCACTTGCATCACTCGGCCCAGGGGCAGGCTTCGCGTGTCCTGGTTGAACCCGACGGCGTTGGCGAGCAGCGGCAGCCCGCACAACAATAAGATCAAAAAATAGCGCATAGAGCCCCAGCGTGGCCTGTCCGGTTATGTCAAAAAGTCCCCATTCCTTTTGAGAAGACGTATACCGGCGATACTGTTAGTAATTTGGATCCACTCTAGCATAGCTGCTAAAGGCCACTAGAGGCCATGTAAATAAATTTTACGAAGGCTCTAGAACGGCACTTTCAGAGCGATTCCGCGTACTTGGCAAGCGCCAAAAAAGTGCCACAAGCGGGGCAAAATTCAACCATCGCCAGACAGCCACGCAAAAAGCGTTTGGTGGTAAGCTCGCGCACCATGAATATCTACAGCTCTCGCCCCGTTGTCCTCTGTCTCTCCGGCCATGACCCCAGTGGTGGCGCCGGCCTGCAGGCAGATATCGAAGCCCTGCTCGCCCAGGGTTGCCATGCGGCTCCGGCCGTCACCGCCCTGACCGTGCAGAACACCGTCAATGTCAGCGATTTCCGCGTGCTCGACCGTGAGTGGGTACTGGCCCAGGCCAACGCCGTGCTGGGTGACTCCGAAGTCGCGGCAGTCAAGCTGGGCATGCTCGGTTCCACCGCCATGGTCGATACCGTGGTCGAACTGCTGCAGGCGCACCCGCACCTGCCGGTGGTGTGCGACCCGGTGCTGCGCGCCGGTGGCGGTGGCAGCCTGGGCAAGGATGAAGTCGGCTATGCCATGCGCGAGCGGTTGTTGCCGCTGTCGCTGATAGCAACGCCGAACCTGCCGGAAGCGCGCATCCTCGCCGAGCTGCCTGACGGCACGGCGGACGAATGCGCCGCGAAGCTGCTGCCGTATATCAAGCACCTGCTGATTACTGGCGGGCATGGCGACGAGCATGAAGTGCACAACCGTCTATATAGCCGCGACGGCACGCAGCAGACCTTTACCTGCCAGCGCCTGCCGGGCAGTTATCACGGTTCGGGCTGTACGCTGGCCAGTGCGCTGGCGGGTCGGATCGCCCAGGGCGAAGGCCTGGTCAGCGCCGTGCAATCGGCCCTCAACTACACTTGGCGCACCCTGCGTGACGCCGAACAACTCGGCCAGGGCCAGTTTGTACCGCGCCGCCTGCCGCTGGATTTCTGCTCGTAAGACCAAGGGGCTTGCCCGATGAAACTACGTGGCCTGTACGCCATTACCGACAGCCAATTGCTGGCCGGGAAATTCCTCGCCTACGTCGAAGCGGCGTTGGACGGTGGCGTGACCCTGTTGCAGTACCGCGACAAAAGCAGCGACGAAGCCCGGCGCCTGCGCGAAGCGGAAAAGCTGCGGGAGCTGTGCTCGCGCTACAAGACCCAGCTGATTATCAACGACGACGCCGAACTGGCCGCGCGCCTGGGCGTCGGCGTGCACCTGGGCCAGACCGACGGCCCGCTGACGCCCGCCCGCGCACTGCTCGGCCCCAAGGCAATCATCGGCAGCACTTGCCACAGCCAGATCGAACTGGCCGAGCAGGCTGCGAACGAGGGCGCGAGTTACGTCGCCTTCGGTCGATTCTTCAATTCCAGCACCAAACCCGGCGCCCCGGCGGCCACCGTCGAAATGCTGGCCCAGGCCCGCGCGCGCCTGCAGGTGCCGATCTGCGTGATCGGCGGCATCACCCTGGAGAATGCCGAACCGCTGGTGGCCCACGGGGCCGACCTGCTGGCAGTGGTCCACGGCCTGTTCGGTGCCGACAGCACCCAGGAAGTCACGCGCCGCGCCCGCGCCTTCAACGCCCTTCTTAAGATTTGATTTCAGAGAGCCCCATCATGTCCCGTTCCGAAACGCTGTTTGCCAATGCCCAGAAACACATCCCCGGCGGTGTGAACTCCCCCGTGCGTGCGTTCAAGAGCGTGGGCGGCACGCCGCTGTTCTTCAAGCATGCCGAAGGTGCCTACGTCACCGACGAAGATGACAAGCGTTATGTGGACTACGTCGGCTCCTGGGGCCCGATGATCCTCGGCCACAGCCACCCGGACGTGCTCGACGCCGTGCGCAAGCAGTTGGAACACGGCCTGTCCTACGGCGCACCGACGGCGATGGAAACCGAGATGGCCGACCTGGTCTGCTCCATCGTTCCATCGATGGAAATGGTGCGCATGGTCAGCTCCGGCACCGAAGCCACCATGAGCGCGATCCGCCTGGCCCGTGGTTTTACCGGCCGTGACAGCATCATCAAGTTCGAAGGCTGCTACCACGGCCACTCCGACAGCCTGCTGGTGAAAGCCGGTTCCGGCCTGCTGACCCAGGGCGTACCAAGCTCGGCCGGTGTACCGGCTGCATTCGCCAAACACACCCTGACCCTGCCATTCAACGACATCGCCGCCGTCGAGCAGATGCTCAATGAAGTGGGCCAGGACGTGGCGTGCATCATCGTCGAGCCGGTGGCCGGCAACATGAACTGCGTACCGCCGGCGCCGGGTTTCCTCGAAGGCCTGCGCGAACAGTGCGACAAGCACGGCGTGGTGCTGATCTTCGACGAAGTGATGACCGGTTTCCGTGTGGCCCTCGGCGGCGCGCAAGCGCACTACGGCGTAACGCCAGACTTGAGCACCTTCGGCAAGATCATCGGTGGCGGCATGCCCGTCGGCTGCTTCGGCGGTAAGCGCGAAATCATGCACCACATCGCCCCGCTGGGCCCGGTGTACCAGGCCGGCACCTTGTCCGGCAACCCACTGGCCATGGCCGCCGGCCTGACCACCCTGCGCCTTATCAGCCGCCCGGGTTTCCACGCCGAACTGACCGACTACACCACGCGCCTGCTCGACGGCCTGCAACAGCGCGCCGACGCCGCGGGTATCCCGTTTGTCACCACTCAAGCAGGCGGCATGTTCGGCCTGTACTTCAGCGGTGCCGACGATATCGTCACCTTTGATGACGTGATGGGCAGCGATGCCGACCTGTTCAAACGCTTCTTCCACCTGATGCTGGAAGGCGGCGTGTACCTGGCGCCGAGCGCATTCGAAGCCGGCTTCACCTCGATCGCCCATGGCGAAGCCGAGCTGAAACTGACCCTGGATGCCGCCGAGCGCGCATTCGCCGCCTTGAAATAAGCCGATGCACATTCTGACGTTGCCCACCGCAGCGTCAGATTTGCTACTTTGCTTACAGACATTTCCTTGTTTTTTCGAGAATTCACCTGCAATCCGGCAGATAACTTGCCCAACCAGCAGAAAAACGAGTAAAGACTTTGTAAGCAGAGGCCTGCTTATTTCATAATGCGCGCTTATTGGATCCCGCGAGGGTCCGCGCGCCCCGTCAGAGGTAAGTCGATTCCCATGAAACGCACCGGCCGCACCCTGGTTCTGGGCTGCCTGTTGCTCCTTCAGCCGCTGCTGGCGCATGCACAAGCGGGCGGCAACTCGTTGTTAATCCCAGCGATGGGTCGTTGCACCCTCAATACCCAGCCAGACAGCCAGGCCGAAGCCCTGAGCGCGTGCCAGAAACAGGCCGACGGCGGGGATGCGCAGGCGCAATACGAGTTGGGCGAGTACTACCACGACAGCAATAACCCCGCTCGCGACCTCAACAAAGCCTTGAGCTACTTCGAGAAAGCCTCGCTGCAGGGCCATGCCGAGGCCCAATTCAAGCTGGGCACCATGTTCTTTCATGGCGAAGGCGTGCCGGCGAACAACGTCCAGGCCTATATCGTGCTGAAAATGGCGGCGGTCAACGGTGCAGAGGATGCGCTGGATACGGCTGACGAAGTGGCCGAGCATATGCAGCGTGATGAATTGGAAGTGGCGACCCAGGTGCTGGGGCAGATCTTTCGCAATTATTTGCAGGAATTGCAGAGTGCGGATGGGCGTTCGCCGTTCTCACCCCTGCCCTAAGTCTCCAGTGCTTTTGAGGGCCTCTTCGCGAGCAAGCCCGCTCCCACATTTGAATGCATTCCAGAGCTGGAACTCGGTCAAATGTGGGAGCGGGCTTGCTCGCGAAGGCCGCGACGCGGTCTAAAGCCCTACTTCTCAGGCATCGGCATCGGAAACGGCATCACATTGCCCATGCCCCGCGCCTCGCTGATCTTCGGCGTGCCCAGGCGCTCGACTTCATCGATGCGCACAATCGAATGCATCGGCACAAAACTGCGCACCACACCCTCGAACTGAGCCTTGAGCTTCTCTTCGCCCGGATCGACGACCAACTGGGTGCGCTCGCCAAAGACGAATTCCTCCACCTCCAGGAAACCCCACAGATCGCTCTGATAGATCTGCTTGGCGTACATTTCGAACACCTGGCCCTGGTTGAGGAAAATCACCTTATAGATTGGAGCTTCACGTTTGGTCATGGTGGGCGAGCAACACATCGGGGATATAAAAGAGGGCGCGAACTATAGCATGGCACCCGATGCACAACGCTAGGAACCAATGGGCATGCCCCCTATAATGCGCGGTTCTTTACCACCAGTTGACGATTCCCATGGCCAAGAAGCTTTACATCGAAACCCACGGTTGCCAGATGAACGAGTACGACAGCTCGCGCATGGTCGATCTGCTGGGCGAACACCAGGCCCTGGAAGTCACCGCCCGCGCCGAAGATGCCGACGTGATCCTGCTCAATACCTGCTCGATCCGCGAACGGGCCCAGGACCGTGTGTATTCGCAGCTGGGCCGCTGGCGTGAATTGAAACTGGCCAACCCGGAGATGGTGATCGCCGTCGGCGGTTGCGTGGCCAGCCAGGAAGGCGCCGCCATTCGCGACCGCGCGCCCTATGTCGATGTGGTCTTCGGCCCGCAGACCCTGCACCGCCTGCCGGAAATGATCGACGCCGCGCGCATCACCAAGCTGCCTCAGGTCGATGTGTCGTTCCCCGAAATCGAAAAATTCGACCACCTGCCCGAACCGCGCATCGACGGGCCGAGCGCCTACGTGTCGGTGATGGAAGGTTGCAGCAAGTACTGCACCTTTTGCGTGGTGCCCTACACCCGTGGCGAAGAAGTCAGCCGGCCATTTGACGATGTCATGTCGGAAATCATCCACCTGGCCGAAAACGGCGTGCGTGAAGTGACCCTGCTGGGCCAGAACGTCAACGGCTATCGCGGCCTGACCCATGATGGCCGCCTGGCCGACCTGGCGGAGCTGATCCGCGTGGTCGCCGCCGTCGACGGCATCGAGCGCATCCGCTACACCACCTCGCACCCGCTGGAATTTTCCGACAGCCTGATACAGGCCCACGCCGACGTGCCGGAGCTGGTAAAACACTTGCACTTGCCGGTGCAGTCGGGCTCGGACCGCATCCTGTCGGCGATGAAGCGCAACCACACCGCCCTGGAATACAAATCCAAACTGCGCAAATTGCGCGCGGCCGTGCCGGGCATCTGCATCAGTTCGGACTTTATCGTCGGCTTCCCCGGCGAGACCGAGAAAGACTTCCAGCAGACCATGAAGCTGATCGAAGACGTTGGTTTCGACTTTTCCTACTCGTTCGTCTACAGCCAGCGCCCCGGCACACCGGCCGCCGACTTGCTGGACGAAACCCCGGAAGCGCTGAAAAAAGAGCGCCTGAACGCGCTGCAGCATCGGCTGAACCAGCAGGGGTTCGAGATCAGCCGACAAATGGTCGGTTCCACCCAGCGCATCCTGGTCACCGACTATTCGAAGAAAGACCCGGGCGAGCTGCAAGGCCGCACCGAGAACAATCGGATCGTCAACTTCCGCTGCGACAATCCGACCCTGATCGGGCAGTTTGCCGACGTGCACATCGACGCGGCGCAACCGCACTCGTTGCGGGGCTCGCTGATCAACTGATCGCAAAAACCCGAAGACAAATGAAGATCAAATGTGGGAGCTGGCTTGTCGGGCCGCCGCATCGCTGCGATAGCGGTGTAACAGGCTACATCTATCTTGGATGCGCCGGCCCTTTCGCAGGCGAGCCAGCTCCCACAGGGGTTCTTCATTGGTCTGGAGAGTGAAGCCAGCCCATTTAAGTGCTTTCGCACGCCGGCCACTGGCGTTATTCTCTATTTCACCTCAACAGCCAAAGGGCGGCTAAAAGCGACCTTGAACGCACCCATCGTAGAACCCCATCGTTTTCTCCTCGAGCCGTTTGAGGCTCGCCGTTTCGCCAACCTGTGCGGACAGTTCGACGAGCACCTGCGCCTGATCGAACAACGCCTGGGCATCGAGATCCGCAATCGCGGCAATCAGTTCGAGCTCATTGGTGAAGCCCAGCCCACTAAATCTGCAGAAAACCTGCTGCGCCGCCTCTACCGCGAAACCAAGGGTAGTGAGCTGTCGCCGGAAACCGTGCACCTGTATTTGCAGGAATCGGCTGTGGAAGACCTGGCCAACAACCCGGTGGCCGAAGCCAGCGTGGCCCTGCGTACCAAGAAAGGCATGATTCGCCCAAAAGGCTTGAATCAGCAGAAGTACGTCAAGGCAATCCTGGGTAACGACATCAATTTCGGCATCGGCCCCGCCGGTACCGGCAAGACCTACCTGGCCGTGGCCTGCGCCGTGGACGCCCTTGAGCGCGAGCAAGTGCGCCGCATCCTGTTGGTGCGCCCGGCGGTCGAAGCGGGCGAAAAGCTCGGCTTCCTGCCCGGCGACCTCGCACAGAAGATCGACCCGTACCTGCGCCCGCTCTACGACGCGCTGTACGAGATGCTTGGCTTTGAATACGTGGCCAAGTTGATCGAGCGCCAGGTGATCGAGATCGCCCCGCTGGCCTACATGCGCGGCCGCACCTTGAGCAACAGCTTCATCATCCTCGACGAAAGCCAGAACACCACGGTCGAGCAGATGAAGATGTTCCTGACCCGCATCGGGTTCGGCTCCACGGCCATTATCACCGGCGACATTACCCAGGTTGACCTGCCCAAGGGCACCAAGTCGGGCTTGAGCCATGTGATTGAAGTGCTCAAGGACGTGCCGGGCATCAGCTTCACGCACTTCTCGCCCAAGGACGTGGTGCGCCACCCGCTGGTGCAGCGCATCGTCGAAGCCTATGAGCGCTTCGAACACCGTGACGATGGTTTGTCCAAGGACGCCCGCCGCGATGCTTGAGCTCGACCTGCAACTGGCCACCGAAGCGCCCGCCCCCAGCGAAGCACAGTTCCGCCAATGGTGTGCCCTGGCCCTGCGCCAGCGCACTGCCGACTCGGAGCTGACCATCCGCCTGGTGGACGAGCCCGAAGGCCGCGAACTGAACCACACCTGGCGCCAGAAGGATTACGCGACCAACGTGCTGTCCTTCCCCGCCGACGTGCCCGATGAGTTACTGGACATCCCACTGCTGGGTGACCTGGTGATCTGCGTCGAAGTCGTCGAGCGCGAGGCCAAGGAACAAGGCAAGGCACTGGAAGCCCATTGGGCACATCTGGTCATCCACGGCTGCTTGCATCTCTTGGGTTACGACCATATAGACGATGACGAAGCCGAGGAAATGGAAACACTGGAACAAACGTTGCTTGCAGAATTGGGTCATCCAGACCCTTACGCAGATGACGAAAACTAAGACACTCAACTGAAACAACAAAGGATTTAGAGTAATCGCTATGAGCGAAGACCGATCGAGCAACGGGCAGAAGTCATGGCTGGGTAAACTGACCCAGGCTTTTGCCCACGAGCCGAAAAACCGCCAGGAGCTGCTGGAGCTGCTGCGCGAGGCCCACCAGAACAAATTGCTGGACAGCGAAGCGCTGGCCATCGTCGAGGGCGCCATCCAGGTCGCTGACCTGCAAGTTCGCGACATCATGGTCCCGCGCTCGCAGATGATTAGCATCAAGGCGACCCAGACCCCACGGGAATTCCTCCCGGCCGTGATCGACTCGGCGCACTCGCGCTACCCGGTGATCGGTGAAAGCCATGACGACGTCATGGGCGTCCTGCTGGCCAAGGACCTGTTGCCGCTGATCCTCAAGGAGAACGGCGACAACTTCAACATCAAGGACCTGCTGCGCCCGGCCACCTTCGTGCCCGAGTCCAAGCGCCTGAATGTGCTGTTGCGCGAGTTCCGCGCCAACCACAACCACATGGCCATCGTGATCGACGAATACGGCGGCGTGGCTGGCCTGGTGACCATTGAAGACGTGCTGGAACAGATCGTTGGCGACATCGAAGACGAGCACGACGTCGAAGAAGACAGCTACATCAAGCCGCTGCCCAGCGGTGACTTCCTGATAAAGGCGCTGACGCCGATCGAGAACTTCAACGAGTTCTTCGACAGCGAATTCTCCGACGATGAATTCGACACCGTAGGCGGCCTGGTGATGAATGCGTTTGGCCATCTGCCAAAACGCAATGAAACCACCGAGATCGGCGCGTACCGCTTCCGCATCCTCAATGCGGACAGCCGTCGTATCCATCTGATTCGCCTGACACCTATTGCCCGCTAAGGATTGATATGCGCCGTCTGACCCGCCCCGGCTGGCCCGGTAATTTGCTGGCCGTGGTGGCCGGCGCCATCACCACCTTGGCGCTGGCGCCGTTCGATCTGTGGCCGTTTGCGCTGATCGCCGTCGGATTGTTCTATATCGGCCTGCGGGAACTGAGCCCACGCCAGGCCCTGGGCCGTGGCTGGTGCTTCGGTTTCGGCCTGTTCGGCGCCGGCACCAGCTGGATCTACTACAGCATTCACCACTTCGGCGGCGCTTCGGTGCTGTTGGCGGGCTTGCTGATGCTGGCGTTTACCGCCGCCATCGCTCTGTTCTTCGCCCTGCCCGCCTGGTTGTGGGCGCGCTGGCTGCGCCGCAATGAAGCACCGCTGGCCGATGCGCTGACCTTTGCGGCTTTGTGGGTCGGCCAGGAAGCGTTTCGCGGCTGGTTCCTCACCGGTTTCCCGTGGCTTTATTCCGGTTACAGCCAGCTCGACGGCCCATTGACTGGCCTCGCGCCAGTCGGCGGGATGTGGCTGATCTCCTTCGCCCTGGCGCTGACCGCCGCTGTTCTGTGCAACCTGCCGCGCCTGTTGGCGAGCAAGCGCAACGCCTTTATCGGTGCGGGCCTGGTGTTGTTGGTGGCGCCATGGGCCATCGGCCTGGCCCTCAAGCATCACGCCTGGACCACGCCGTCCGGCGCACCGCTGACCGTCGCCGCGATCCAGGGCAACGTCGCACAAAGCATGAAGTGGGACCCCGAGCAGCTCAATGCGCAGCTGGCGCTGTACCGCGACATGAGCTTCGCCTCCAAGCCGGTGGACCTGCTGATCTGGCCGGAAACAGCGGTGCCCGTGCTCAAGGAGTCGGTTGAAGGCTATCTGGGGATGATGGGCAAGTTCGCCGCCGACCGGCACAGCGCGCTGATAACCGGCGTGCCGATCCGCCAGGAAGTGCATCACCAGAAGCGCTACTTCAACGGCATCACCGTGGTCGGCGAAGGCGACGGCACTTACCTCAAGCAGAAACTGGTGCCGTTTGGCGAGTACGTGCCGCTGCAGGACATGCTGCGCGGGCTGATTGCCTTCTTCGACCTGCCGATGTCGGACTTCGCCCGCGGCCCGGCCGACCAGCCGATGTTGCAGGCCAAGGGTTATCAGATTGCGCCGTTCATCTGCTACGAAGTGGTGTACCCGGAGTTCGCCGCGGGCCTTTCCGCCCGCAGCGACTTATTGCTGACCATCAGCAACGACACCTGGTTCGGCACCTCCATCGGCCCCTTGCAGCACCTGCAAATGGCGCAGATGCGTGCACTGGAAGCCGGCCGCTGGATGATCCGCGCCACCAACAATGGCGTGACTGGCCTGATTAACCCGTACGGGCAGATTACGGCGCAGATCCCGCAGTTCGAGCGCGGGATTCTTTATGGCGAAGTGGTGCCGATGCACAACCTCACGCCGTATCTGCAGTGGCGGTCGTGGCCGTTGATTATTGTGTGTTTGATGTTGTTTGGCTGGGCGCTGTTGGCCGGTCGAATGGCCAAAACCGTTTGATCGGTGAACACAAAAGCAATGTGGGAGCTGGCTTGCCTGCGATAGCGGACTGCCAGCCAACATCTCTTCCAGCTGACCCACCGCCATCGCAGGCAAGCCAGCTCCCACAGTTGATCCACTGTGTTGCGGGTTATCGGTAAAAAAGCCGGTATCCCACCTGCCCCACCGCCTCATTAATCAACTGCCCACTCTGCCAGATCGACTTGAATTCCGGCATCCAGCCGCCCAACGGCCGGGCGTTGTCCGCACCGAGAAAACCCACCGGCCCTGGCACCACGGTGAAGCCCGCCTGTTCAAAGCTCCACACCGAACGCGGCATGTGCCAGGCCTGGGTCACCACCACCACGCGCTTGACGCCTTCGGGCAGCAGCATTTCGGCACTCATCTGCGCGTTTTCCCAGGTAGTACGGCTGCGCTCTTCCTTCCAGCGCACCGTTACACCGAAGTCATCCTTCAGCGACACGGCCATCAATTCGCCCTCGCTGGGCGGCGTGCCGTAGTGCAACCCTCCGCTGGTCAACACCGGCAACCCCGACGCCTTGGCCAGACGTGCTGCATAACGCTCGCGCTCAAGCCCGATGCCGGTGGGCTGATCGGCACCCCACGCCGGATCGCCGCGCTCGCGCCCTGAACCCAGCACCACAATGGCGTCGGCGCGTTGTGCCAGGGTTGCCCACTCTTCCCGCGCCAACGGCGGCTCAGTCTCAAGGGCGCGGGCGCCCCACTCCACCATCACTGGCAAACTCATCAACCACATCCCGCCCAGCCCTAGCGCAAAGCAACACCCGGCCAGCCGCGGGCGGCTGCGACGCAACCACCAGGCAAGCGCCAGCAACAGCAAGAAAAGGCCAGGGGGCAATAACAGTTGTTTGATGAAATAACGAAAAGGCATCGGGCATCTCCAAAGATGCCCGAAGCCTAGATGCAACGGGATTTAGCGACAATCTTTACCAGCACAATTCAAGAAGGTTTACAGATAACGCTGTGCATCACTTGCACCGTACGGCCCGTAGTTTTTCCGGGCCGCGAGCGGCAGGCAAGTCTTTCAGCCAAACCACCTTGGCCGAGCGCAAGGCCTCTTGGGCGAGCGGGGAGGCCTGCCCAAGCGATGCGCGGTGGTGATTGGACTCCAGGAAAACCTTGATAAGTTCAAGCTCTGCCTGGCTCAAGCCACGCAACTCCAGCTCTTCAGGCCGCTCATCACACAATCGGCCTGCTGTTTTTGCTGCATCCAATGCACGACCCAAACGGTCGATCAGTCCTTCGTACAACTGCGGTTTCGTTAAAGTTCGCTGCGATTCGGCCATCCCCTCACCTCATTGAAGAAAAGTCTTGCTCCCCAATAAACAGCGTAGCCCCCGTAGCTGCACCTGCCTGGTGCCGCGACAGACGGCCCCTGCTGCGCAATCAGGGTTTCCCTCGATAGAGTGGGGTCATGTATGCTACGGCGCTTCCTGTAACTCCACTTCCCGCAGGGTTTGGGCATGGACGCGCCGCTTTTTGGTGTCGATCAACCTGAACGTTGCACCGAAGAGGATTAGGCCACCCCTATTCAGTTCAAAAGTAGCCATGCACGAACAATATCAGCCCCGTGAAATCGAAAATGCCGCCCAAACCTTCTGGGACGAGCAAAAGTCCTTTGAAGTCAGTGAACAGCCAGGCAAGGAGACTTACTACTGCCTATCGATGTTCCCTTACCCCAGCGGCAAGCTACACATGGGGCACGTGCGCAACTACACCATCGGCGACGTAATTTCGCGCTACCAGCGCATGCTCGGCAAGAACGTCCTGCAACCCATGGGTTGGGACGCCTTCGGCATGCCGGCGGAAAACGCCGCGATGAAAAACAACGTGGCCCCCGCCAAGTGGACCTACGAAAACATCGCCTACATGAAGACCCAGCTGCGCAGCCTGGGCCTGGCAGTGGACTGGTCCCGCGAAGTGACCACCTGCAAGCCGGATTACTACCGCTGGGAACAATGGCTGTTCACTCGCCTGTTCGAAAAAGGTGTGATCTACAAAAAAAGCGGCACCGTTAACTGGGACCCGATCGACCAGACCGTACTCGCCAACGAACAGGTGATCGACGGTCGCGGCTGGCGTTCCGGCGCGCTGATCGAAAAGCGCGAAATCCCGATGTACTACTTCAAGATCACCGCCTACGCGGATGAACTGCTGTCGAGCCTCGACGACCTGCCGGGCTGGCCTGAACAGGTCAAGACCATGCAGCGCAACTGGATCGGCAAGTCCAAGGGCATGGAAGTGCAGTTCCCCTACAACGTCGATTCCATCGGCGTTGCGGGCGTACTGAAAGTCTTCACCACCCGTCCAGACACCTTGATGGGCGCGACCTACGTCGCCGTGGCCGCCGAGCATCCGCTGGCCACCCAGGCTGCACAGAACAACCCTGAGCTGCAGGCGTTCATCGCCGAATGCAAAGGCGGCAGTGTGGCCGAAGCCGACGTCGCCACCCAGGAGAAAAAAGGCCTGCCGACCGGGCTGTTCGTCGAGCACCCACTGACTGGCGAAAAACTGCCGGTGTGGGTCGCCAACTACGTGCTGATGCACTACGGCGATGGCGCCGTAATGGCTGTGCCGGCCCACGACGAGCGTGATTTCGAGTTCGCCACCAAGTACGACTTGCCGATCAAGTCCGTGGTGCGCACCAGCTCCGGCGAGACCAACCCGGCCCCATGGCAAGACACCTACGGCGAGCACGGCACCCTGGTCAATTCCGGCGAGTTCGACGGCCTGGACTTCCAGGGCGCGTTCGACGCCATGGAAGTGGCACTTATCAAGAAAAACCTGGGCGCCTCGCGCACCCAGTTCCGCCTGCGCGACTGGGGCATCAGCCGCCAGCGCTATTGGGGCTGCCCGATCCCGATCATCCACTGCGAAACCTGCGGTGACGTGCCGGTGCCGGAAGACCAACTGCCGGTCGTCCTGCCGGAAGACGTGGTGCCGGACGGCGCCGGTTCGCCATTGGCGCGCATGCCTGAGTTCTACGAATGCAGCTGCCCGAAATGCGGCCAGCCTGCCAAGCGTGAAACCGACACCATGGACACCTTCGTCGAGTCCTCGTGGTACTACGCCCGCTACGCCTCGCCGCACTACGAGGGTGGCCTGGTCGAGAAATCCGCAGCCGACCATTGGTTGCCGGTGGACCAGTACATCGGTGGTATCGAACACGCCATTCTTCACCTGCTGTACGCGCGTTTCTTCCACAAGCTGATGCGTGACGAAGGCCTGGTGAGCTCCGATGAGCCGTTCAAGAACCTGCTGACCCAAGGCATGGTGATCGCCGAGACCTACTACCGCCGTGAAGCCAATGGTGCCTACACCTGGTTCAACCCGGCGGACGTCGAGTTGGTGCGTGACAGCAAAGCCAAGGTCATCAGCGCCAAGCTGATCTCGGACGGCCTGCCGGTGGAAATCGGTGGCACCGAGAAGATGGCCAAGTCGAAGAACAACGGCGTCGACCCACAGTCGATGATCGACCAGTTCGGCGCCGACACCTGCCGCCTGTTCATGATGTTTGCCTCGCCGCCGGACATGAGCGCCGAATGGTCCGACTCTGGCGTCGAAGGTTCGCACCGTTTCCTCAAGCGCGTCTGGCGCCTGGCGCATGCCCATATCAGCCAGGGCCTGCCGGGCAAACTGGACGTTGCCGGCCTGAGCGATGAGCAGAAAGTCATTCGTCGCAGCACGCACCTGGCCATCCGCCAAGCGAGCCAGGACGTGGGCCAGAACCACAAGTTCAACACCGCCATCGCCCAGGTGATGACGCTGATGAACGTGCTGGAAAAAGCCCCGCAAGCGACCGAACAGGACCGCGCACTGATTCAGGAAGGCCTGGAAACGGTCACCCTGCTGCTGGCGCCGATCACACCGCACATCAGCCACGACCTGTGGAACCGACTGGGCCACGACGGCGCCGTCATTGATGCGGCCTGGCCACAGCAGGATGACAGCGCCCTGGTCCAGGACACGCTGCAACTGGTGATCCAGGTCAACGGCAAGCTGCGTGGCCAGATCGACATGCCCGCCAGCGCCAGCCGTGAAGACGTCGAAGCCGCCGCACGCGTCAACGAGAACGTGCTGCGCTTCACCGAAGGCCTGACGATCCGCAAAGTGATCGTCGTGCCGGGCAAACTGGTCAATATCGTCGCCAGCTAAATCGGATCGGGCGCGGGGTTCGAACCCCGCGCCGAACAAAACCTTCAGGGCCTCGAGAAGGCCCACCTGGTTTCAAGGGGAGCAACACAATGATCAAACGCAATCTGCTGGTGATGGGCCTTGCCGTACTGCTGAGCGCTTGCGGCTTCCAGCTGCGCGGTACCGGCACCAATGACCTGACGATCAAGGAACTGGATGTCAGCGCACGCGACGCTTACGGCGATACCGTGACCCAGCTGCGCCAGGTTCTGGAAAGCAGCGGCGTGCACGTCTACACCGGCGCGACCTACAAGCTGTTCCTGGCCAACGAGAAAGACACCCAGCGTAACCTGAGCTACGCCAGTGCTGGCCGCGCTTCCGACATCGAACTGGCCACCGAACTGACCTTCGAAGTCCGTGGCCGCGATAGCTTGCCGCTGATGGGTGACAAGATCGTCGTCCAGAAAATCGTCAGCCACGACGGCAACAACCTGGTCGGCTCGGACTCCGAAACCATCCAGGTACGCAAGGAAATCCGCCGTGAACTGGTACAGCGCATGATGCTGCGCCTGCAAATGCTCACACCGGAAAAACTCGAAACCTTGCAGCAAGCCGCCGACAACAAGGCCAAGGCTGACGCCGACGCCCTGAAAGCCGCGCAAGAGTACGAAGACAACACGCCGAAACAATCGCCTGTTGAAGTCCCAGTCGAGTAAGCCAGACGGGGCGCCCCAAGCGCCCCGTTCGCCCCGCCTATGAAACTCGCCCCCGCCCAACTCGCCAAACACCTGCAAGGTGGCCTTGCGCCTGTCTATATCGTCAGCGGTGATGACCCGCTGCTGTGCCAGGAAGCCGCCGACGCCATCCGCACCGCCGCCCGCCAGCAAGGTTTCGATGAACGCCAAGTGTTCAGCGCCGACGCCAGTTTCGACTGGGGCACGCTGCTGCAAGCTGGGGCGAGCATGTCCCTGTTCGCCGAAAAACGCCTGCTGGAACTGCGCCTGCCGTCCGGCAAGCCCGGTGACAAAGGCGCAGCCGCCTTGATGGAATACTGCTCACGCCCGGCCGAGGACACGGTGCTGCTGATAAGCCTGCCCAAGCTCGACGGCAGTGCGCAGAAAACCAAGTGGGGCAAGGCGTTGGTGGAGGGTCCGCAGACCCAGTTCATCCAGATCTGGCCGGTGGACAGCAATCAGTTGCCGCAGTGGATTCGTCAGCGCCTGTCCCAGTCGGGGCTGTCGGCGACGCAAGATGCTGTGGAACTGATCGCCGCGCGGGTTGAAGGCAACTTGCTGGCCGCCGCCCAAGAGATCGAAAAGCTCAAGCTGATGGCCGAAGACGGGCAGATCACCGTCGAGACCGTACAGGGCGCGGTGGCTGACAGCGCGCGTTTTGACGTGTTCGGGCTGGTGGATGCCATTCTCAACGGCGAACCCGCCCATGCCTTGCGCATGCTCGAAGGCCTGCGCGGCGAAGGCGTGGAGCCACCGGTGATTCTCTGGGCCCTGGCCCGTGAGCTGCGGGTGCTGGCCAATATTGCCCTGCAATACAGCCAAGGCACGCCGCTGGACAAATGCTTCAGCCAGGCCCGGCCACCGGTGTGGGACAAGCGCAAACCCCTGATGAGCAAAGCCCTGCAACGGCACTCGGCGCAACGCTGGGCGCAACTGTTGCTGGAAGCGCAGCGCATTGATGCACAGATCAAGGGCCAGGCCGCGGGTTCGCCGTGGATGAGTTTGAGCCGCTTGTCGCTGTTGATGGCCGGCCAGCGCCTGACACTTCCCGCCGAATAATCCCCTTTCAAAAACACTGCACATCCAATATGGGAGCGGGCTTGTGTGGGAGCGGGCTTGCTCGCGAAGGCGGTGTGTCAGTCGCAGGATATGT
>NZ_JANLGL010000105.1:0-20138 GCF_024655625.1 Pseudomonas sp. 18.1.10 | reverse complement strand
TGATCCACCGCTTTCGCGAGCAAGCCCGCTCCCACACAAGCCAGCTCCCACAGTTGATCTCCATCGGTCTTGAGATACTCATCCCAACGCATCCCCCCACCCAGTACCCAAGTAGCATAGGGCCCACCCCCCGGCCTTCGTACACTGACGCCTTAGAGGGGGAACCAACGATGCACAACAGTGAAGGCGTAGTCAGCGCCATGTCCCAGGCCACCGATCCAGGGCAGGCCGCTGAAGAGTTGGCTCGCCAACTGCTGCATCCGTACCTGGGCTTTGTGCTGTTTTTCTGTTCCGCCGGCTACGACTTGCAGGCCCTCGGCCAGGCCTTGCAGCAGTGCTTCGGCAATGTGCGCGTGGTCGGCTGCACCAGCGCCGGCGAGATCACGCCCCAAGGCTATGGGCGCAATTGCATCACCGCGATGGGCTTCAACCACGCGCACTTTTCCATCGCCACCGAACTGATCGATGAGGTCGAGCACTTCAGCCTGATCGGCGCCCAGGACATGGTCGAACGCCTGGTCGGCGGCTGTCGCAGCAACACCCTGGCGCCGATCAAGGGCAACACCTTTGCCCTGACCCTGCTCGACGGCTTGTCCAGCCGTGAAGAAATGGTGCTCGCCGCCCTCAGCGCCGCCCTCGGCGATATCCCGCACTTTGGCGGCTCAGCCGGGGATGACAACTTCCTCACCCACACCCACGTGTACTTCAACGGCGTGTTCCACAGCGGTGCGGCGGTGGTGGTGCTGGTCAATACCTGGCTGGATTTCGAAGTGTTCACCACCCACCACATCCTGCCGCGCACGGAAAAACTGGTGGTGACCGGCGCCGACAGCCCATCCCGCCGGGTCTTCGAACTCAACGCCGAACCCGCCGCCGAAGAGTACGCGCGGCACATCGGCGTGGCCGTAGCCGACCTTGACCATCGCACCTTCGCCGCCCACCCGCTGGCGGTGCGCATCCACGACCAGTACTACGTCCGCGCGATCCAGCAGGTGCATGCCGACCTCAGCCTGAGTTTCTACTGCGCAGTGGAGAACGGCATTGTGCTGACCCTGATGCAACCGGGCCCGATCCTGCCCAACCTGCAAGACTTGTTCGACGGCCTGCACGCGCGCCTCGGCGACCTGTTGCTGACCATCGGCTGCGACTGCTTCCTGCGGCGCATGGAGCTGGAAGACAACGGCCACCTGGAACAGATCGGCAACTACCTGCAAGGCCAACGGGTGCTGGGCTTCAACACCTACGGAGAACAGTTCAATGGCATGCACATCAACCAGACCTTCACCGGGGTCGCCATTGCCCGTGGCCGACGCTGAACTGCACGCCCAGGTTGCCCAACTGCAACAGGCCAACCACAAGCTGGCGCGGATCAACGCGGCGCTGATCGAGCGCATCGAGTCCGGCATGACCCAGGGCAACAACCCCTACACCACGTTCCAGCATTCGGTGGTGCTGGCCGAGCAGGTGCGCGAACGCACCGACGCGCTGAACCAGGCGATGGCCGAGCTCAAGGCCAGCAACCACCTGCTGATTAACGCGCGCCTGCGCGCCGAAACCCTGCGCGGCGAACAGGCGGCTGCGCAAAAGGCCCAGGAAAGCGAACGCTGGATTCGCCTGATAACCGACAACGTGCCAGCGCTGATCGGCTACCTGAATGCCGAGCTGGTCTACGAGTTCACCAATAAAGTCTACGAAGAATGGTACTGCTGGCCGCGCGGCATGATGCTCGGCCAGAGCCTGCGCGAAGTGCACAGCGAGCAGCACTGCCAGCGCCTCGACGCCTACGTCGCCCGCGCCCTGGCCGGGGAGAGCGTGACCTTTGAATTCGCCGAAACCAACATCAACAACCAGGAGCGCTACATGCTGCGCTCCTATGTGCCGAACATGCTCGCCAGCGGCGAAGTGGTGGGCATCTTTGTGCTGATCCGCGACATCACCGAACGCCGGCGCACCGCCGAAGCCCTGCACCAGGCCTACCAGCACCTGGAGCAGCGCGTGGCCCAGCGCACCTCGGAACTGACGTCGCTCAACGATCAGCTGTTGCAGGAGATCGACGAACGCCGGCGCATGGAAACCCGCCTGCGCGAAGCCAAGCAGGAGGCGGAAAAAGCCAACCTGTCGAAAACCAAATTCCTCGCCGCCGTCAGCCACGATCTGCTGCAACCGCTGAACGCCGCGCGGTTGTTCACCAGCGCATTGTTGGAACGCCCCAACGAAACCCTGGTGCGCAACGTCAGCAATTCCCTCGACGACGTGGAAAACCTGCTGGGCACCCTGGTGGATATTTCCAAGCTCGACGCCGGGGTTATCAAGGCCGATATTGCGCCGTTTGCCCTCAGCGAACTGCTGGAAAACCTCGCCGCCGAGTACACCGAACTGGCCCGCGCCGAAGGCCTGGCATTGCACTTCGTCGCCTGCTCGGCGCTGGTGCGCAGTGACATCCAGCTACTGGCGCGGATCCTGCGCAACCTGCTCAGCAACGCCTTGCGCTACACCTACAAAGGCCGCGTGGTGCTGGGCTGCCGACGCCAGCAGCAGCGCTTGCTGATCCAGGTGTGGGACAGCGGCATGGGCATTGCCGAGGAGCGCCTGGAGGAGATTTTCCAGGAGTTCAAGCGCGGTGATGTGCAACGCCCGGACCAGGATCGCGGGCTGGGCCTGGGCCTGGCCATCGTCGAGAAAATCGCCGGGATTCTTGGTCATCGCATCAGCGTCAAATCCTGGCCGGGCAGGGGTTCGATGTTTTCCGTGGAAGTGCCCGTGAGCGCTACCGCACCGAAGTCCTTGCCGCTGCCGTCCATGAGCGAGGCGCTGCTGGAACGTTTGCAGGGCGCACGGGTGTGGGTGCTGGATAACGACGCGGCGATCTGCGCGGGCATGCGCACATTGCTGGAAGGCTGGGGTTGCCGGGTGACGACTGCGTTGTCGGAGCAGGACCTGGCGCGGCAGGTGGACAACTACCATGCCGAGGCTGACCTGTTGATTGCCGACTACCACCTGGACGACGACCAGAACGGCGTCGACGCCGTGGCCCGCATCAACGCCCGGCGCGGCAGTGCGATCCCGGCGTTGATGATTACCGCCAACTACAGCAATGAGTTGAAGCAGCAGATTCGCGAGTTGGGGCATACCCTGATGCACAAGCCCGTAAGGCCGATGAAATTAAAAACAGCGATGAGTCACTTACTCGGCCGCCCCTGACAAAACGCATATCAATATGTGGGAGCGGACTTGCTCGCGAATGCAGTGTGTCAGTCGCTGGAGATATTGACTGACCCACCGTATTCGCGAGCAAGCCCGCTCCCACAGTGGATCTTCATAGGGCAGGAAGGTCAGCGGCGCAGGTACGAACCGAAGTCGATATCCCCGGCACTCAGGATCGCCTGCACCCGGTTATGCACATTCAACTTGCGCAAGATCGCCGACACATGGGCCTTCACCGTGGTCTCGGCAATCTCCAGGGTGTAGGCAATCTGCTTGTTCGACTCACCCTTGGTCATCCGCTCCAGCACCAGTAACTGCTTGCGCGTCAGGGCTTGCAACAGTTCCGGGGCGAAGCCCGGGGTGTCGTTCATGCGCCGTTGGTTGGGGTTTTTCTGCGTGCGGATGATGTCGGGCGGCAGGTACACGTTGCCGTTGAGGATCTGCTGGATCGCCTCGGTCATTTGCAGGCGCGGCGACGACTTGGTGATAAACCCCACGGCGCCGTAGGTGATGGCTTGCAGCACGATCTGCTTGTCCTGTTCGGCCGAGACGATCACCACCGGGATGGTCGGTGACTCGTTGCGCAGGTTGATAAGGCCATTGAGGCCGTGCATGCCGGGCATGTTCAGGTCCAGCAGGATCAGGTCGAGGTCGTCGTGTTCCTGGGTCAGGGCGAGGGCGCTGTCGAGGTCGGCGGTTTCCATCACATCACTGCCGGGGAAACCGTCGCTGATCACGTTGTGGATCGCTTCGCGAAACAGCGGGTGATCGTCGGCGATCAGGATTTTGTACATGGCCGTTCACCTTCTTGTTGTGGTTTTTTATTGAAAGGGCTCGGGTGTCGCAGCCATCACTGGCAGTTTTGCCGCTTCCCATGCATCCAGGCCGTCCCGGTACCAGTACACCGAGGTATAGCCCAGATTGGCGGCTCGTTTTACCGCGTTCCAACTCAACCAGCAATCGGAGCGGCAGTAGAAGACCAACGGCCGTGCAAGGTTGCCGCCGGTGAATTTGTACAGGTGGCGCACGAAGTAGCCTTGCCATTCCGGCGTGAGGTCGCCGTCGCCGGTATTCGCCAGCCAGTGGCTGCCGGGCAGGTTGGCGTGGGGCTGGTCTTCGATGAAGCGGCCTTGCAGCCATTGGCGGCGATACACGTCGATCAGCACCGGCGCGGGCGTCTGGTTGAGCAGGGTTTGCAAGGCCGGGGTGTCGACGATGGTCGCACCGGGTGCCTGGTCGGGCGTGGGGCTGCGGTACAGGCTGGTACGGTAGCCGTCGGCGGAAAACAGTGGGGTGTCGGCCTGGGCGTTGGCTGCGATCAAGCAGAGCAACGCCAACAGGGGCAGTCGGGCGGGCAGCATGGCGGGTCAATCCTTATCGTTATGCCGCCATTACACGCCAGTCCCACTGCCTTGGGAATGCGACGATAGACAGGAAAACCAGTACCAAAGTAGTAGATCAGCCTTTTTTGCGCAGGGCCGCGTGTTGTGGATTGAAGGTCAGCACCGCCAACAGCGTGAACACCAAGGTCAGCCCCAGGCACACCAGCAGGGCCAGGCCGGCGAAGCGCTCATACAGGGCAAAGCGCACCAACTCCACCGCGTGGGTGAAGGGGTTGACCGCGCACAGCCAGTACAACCACTCGCTGGAGTCGCGCATCTTCCACAGCGGGTAGAGCGCCGACGACAGGAAGAACAGCGGGAAGATCACGAAATTCATCACCCCGGCAAAGTTCTCCAGCTGGCGGATCGCATTCGACAACAGCAAGCCCAGCGCGCTGAGCATCAACGCCACCAGCAACAGCGCCGGCAAGGCCGTCAGCAAGCCCATGGCCGGCGGTTGCACGCCATACACCCAGGCAATCGCCAGGAACCCGTACACCTGCAACAGTGAAATCAACGACGTGGCCACCAGCTTGCTGCACAGCAAAAACGTGCGCGGCAGCGGGCTGGTGAGCAGCACGCGCATGCTGCCCATCTCGCGGTCGTAGACCATCGCCAGCGAGCCCTGCATGCCGTTGAACAGCAGGATCATGCAGGCCAGCCCCGGGATGATGTAGACCTCGTAGGGGATGTAGGTGTCGTAGGGTTCGATCACCGAGATGCCCAGCGCCGCCCTGAAGCCTGCGGCGAATACCAGCAGCCACAGCAACGGGCGCACCAGGGCGCTGAGAAAGCGCGTGCGCTGCAACACAAAGCGCAGCCATTCGCGCAGGACGATGCCGCTGAAACACTGCCAGTAGGCGTTCATGCCGCCACCCCTGCACAGGTCAAGCGCGCGAACAAACCGCCGAGGTCGTCGCCTTGTTCGTGCAGCAGTGTGTCGAGTTGCCCGCTGGCCACCAGGCGGCCCTGATGCAGGATCATCAAGGCGTCGTCGGCCTGCACTTCGTCGAGCAAGTGGGTGGTCCACAGCACACTGATGCCCTGGTCCCGACACAGCGTGCGTACGTGTTGGTTCAGCGCCAGGCGACTGGCCGGGTCGAGGCCGACGCTGGCTTCATCGAGCAACAGCAGGCGTGGCTGGTGCAGCAGGGCGCGGGCGATTTCCACGCGGCGGCGGTGGCCACCGTTGAGTTCGCGGACCTTCTCCCGGCGCCGCTCGTCCAGCGTCTGGCGCTCCAGTTCGGCCTCGACCCGCAACCCGGTCTGGCGCCGCGACAGCCCATGCAGCGCGGCGTGGTAGCGCAGGTTCTGTTCGACGCTGAGGTCCAGGTCCAGGGTGCTTTGCTGGAACACCACGCCGAGTTGGCGCAGTGCTGCACGGGGCGCCTCGCGCAGGGAATGACCGCCGACCTGGATGTCGCCGCCCTGCAAGTCATACAGCCGCGTCAGCAACGCAATCAGCGTCGATTTGCCCGCACCATTGGGCCCCAGCAACGCGGCAAACCGCCCGGGCGCCAGGCTGAAACTCTCGTCACGCAAGGCCTGTCGCGCGCCATACGCAAAGCTGATGGCGCGGGCGTCCAGCGCGTTCATGGCGTGACCACCACGCCCCACGGATAACGCCCGACCTTGACCGACTTGAGCACCTTGCGGCTGTCCACGTCGATCACCGACACGTCGCCGCTCACGCCGTTGGTGGCGAGCAACTGTTTTTCATCCGGGGTGAATGCCAGCTGCCACACGCGGCGGCCCACCAGCAGGTAGTCGAGGATCTCGTAGGTCTTGGCGTCGATCACCGCCACATGGTTGGCCGGGCCGAGGGCGACAAACCCGTACTTGCCATCGGCACTCAGCTTGATGCCCACCGGCTGCACCTTGTCGGGGTGCACGCCCTTGATCTTGAAGGTCAGGGTCTTGAGGATCGCGCGGCTGGCCACGTCGAGGACGGTCACGGTGCCGCCGATTTCCGCCGAGGCCCACAGTTGCGAGCCGTCGTGGTTGAACTCGACGAAGCGCGGGCGCTGGTCCACCAGGGTGCTGTCGGCCAGGGTCTGGGTGCTGGTGTCGATCCAGTGCAGCATGTTCGTGGTTTCGCTGGTGTTCACCGCCCACTTGCCGTCCGGGCTCACGGCCATGCCTTCGGGCTCGACGCCGACGTTGACCTGGGCGAGCACTTTGGAAGTCTCGGTGTCGATCACCGTGACCAGCGCATCGTCTTCGTTGGAGACGTACAGCCAGCGGTTATTGGGGTGCAGGGCAAATTGCTCGGGGTCTTTGCCGGAGGGCAGTTCCTTGATGATCTTGCGCGTGGCCACGTCCATCACTTGCACGCGGTCCGAGTCGCTGGCGCAGATGTACAACAGCTTGTTGTCGTGGGACAGCAGCAGGCCGCGCGGGCGCTGGCCGACCTTGAGGGTGTCGGTGACTTGCAGGGTCTGCAGGTCGATCAGGCTCAGGCTGTTGTCTTTTTCGTTGGAGACCCAGGCCGTGGCGGCCACGGCGTGTCCGGCGGCAAGCAGCAGGGCGCAGGAGAGCAGGGTGCGGCGCATGGCGTATTCCTTATTGTTGTTGTGTGTGTTCAGGGAAAGCGGCAGGTCACCTCGGGTTTGTCGTAGCCCAGGCTGTCCATTTCGTTGAAGGGGTGCAGGAAACCGTCCTGGGGCGAGGTGCTCACCAGCGCGCGCGGTTGCACGATGGGGATCGGCTGGCGCAGCTGGCCATTCCATGGGCGGTAGCTGAGCTTGCGGCCCTTGAAACCGTCCAGCGGCAGTTGCTCGCTGATCTGCAGCTGGCGGATGCTCATCGGGTCGACCTGGCGCAGCTTGCTTACCGCACTGGCCACGCTGCGCACCGCCATCCAGGCGGCGAAGTCGCGGTCGTTCATCCAGCGCCCGGCGAGGGCTTCGAAGCGTTTTTGCAGTTGGGCGGCGCCGTAGGTTTCCACTGTCTTGTGCCAGCCGGTGGGCGTCAGGCCCTGGGTGCCGGCAACGGGGCGCGGGTACCAGGTCTGGTAGGGCACGTATTCGCCAAAATCGCCGCGCTCGTCGGCCACCAGCACCACATCGTATTCGGCGGTCTGGGTGAACAGCGGCATATCGGCCTGGGCGCTGCGGCGTTGGTCGTTGTCGAAGCGCCATGCCTTCTCCGCCACCAGTTGCACGCCGAAGCGCTTGGCGGCGCGGCGCAGGGCGGCGGCGTAGGCGTGGTCATCCTCGGTGGGGCCGACGATCAGCAGCGCCTTCTGCCATTTGCGCACCACCAGGAACTGCGCCAGCGCGTCGGCGAGCATGGCGCGGCTGGGCAGCGTGTGCAGCACGTTGCCCAGGCAGGCGGTGCTGCGCAGGCTGTCATCGGGGCTGCCGGCGTTGAACAGCAGGCTGTCGGGCAACGCGGCGCTGAGTTGGCGCAGGCTGGCGGCGGGGGCGTTGACCACGAACAGGCGCAGGCCCTGGTCGTGCTGGTGTTGCGCGGCGGCGAGCAGCGCCTCGGGGCTGTCCACCGTGGCGTCGGTCAGGCTGTAGCGCTGGTTGAGGAATGCGCCGGTGCTGTTGCTGTCGATGATTGCCAGTTCGGCGCCGCGCAACCCGGCATCGGCCGGTTCGGGGATCACGTTGGACAGCAGCGGCCCCGGGTCCGGTCGATAGCCCAGGTAGCCGATCTGCACCTGCAAGGGTGCCTCGGCGGCCTGGCCGGCGGTAGCCCAGGTGAGTGCCAGCAGGCAGATCACGGCGAAAGGGTTGCGCATAAGGCACTCCATGACAGGTAGCGCCAGCATATAAAGCCCGGTTACCCCTGCAAATATGCAGAAAGTAGCGCTGGGGCAGTACCAAGGTAGTAGCTCGCCGCGCGCGGCGGGGTCTTAGCATGGAGCCTCAATAGACTGTTCAGGAGTGGGACATGTCAGCGCTGTGGCGCATCAACCTGTGGGTCTGCGGCTTTTTCGCCGTGGTCACCTGCGCCTGCACCGCGCTGCTGATGCACCAGGCCTTGGCCGATGTGGAGCGCGAGTTGCAATCGGCCGAGGCGGTGGTGCATTACCTGAGTGAAACCGCCGCCCGCGACCCCGCCAGCCTGCAACCGCGGCTCACCGCCAGCCTGCGCCATGTGCGCGTGCAGTGGCTGGGGCCTGACGCAACCCTGCCAGCGCCGGAGCAAGACGGGCTGGACGCCTGGCTCGGGCGCCTGCTGTTCGCCCAGGCGCGCCACAGTGCCGAGGTGCTGGACTTGGCCGATGGCCGACGGGTTTCCATCGCCGTCGACCCGCGTGACGAGATCGACGAAGTCTGGGACTCCTTGCAGCAACTGCTCGGCCTGTGTGCCCTGGCATTGGCCCTGAGCCTGTTGACCATCCGCTGGGCGGTGCGCCGTGGCATGGGCGTGTTGGATGAATTGCTGCTGGCCCTGCAACAGGTGTGCAGCGGCCGCCTCAACGTGCGCCTGCGCAGTGCCGGGGCGCCCGAAGCGCAACAACTGGCGCAGCACTTCAACCGCATGACCGCCGCCCTCGAACAGGCGCGCACCGACAACACCCGCCTCACCCAAACCCTGCTGGCGGTGCAGGAACAGGAGCGCACCCGCCTGGCCCAGACCCTGCACGATGACCTCGGCCAGTACCTGGCGGGGATTCGCGCCCAGGTGTGCCTGTTGCCGCTGATCGCCCATCAACCCGCGACGCTGGCGCGCACCGTGCAGTTGCTGGAAGAGCACTGCGAACACTTGCAGCAGGGCTTTCGCGAGCTGGTCCACGACCTCTATCCGGTGGCCCTGCACCACCTGCCGATGGCCGAGGCGTTTGCCATGCTGGTGACGCAATGGCGCGCCAGCCATGGCATCGGCTGCCAACTTCACGTCAGCCAGGCGCTGCCGCCATTGTCGCCGGCCAACAAGACCCACCTCTATCGCTTGCTCCAGGAAGCCCTGACCAACATCGTGCGCCACGCCGACGCCAGCCAGGTGCGCGTGCGCCTGCAACATCGCGGCACGCGCCTGCGCCTGTGGGTGCGCGACAACGGCCAGGGCGCGAGACAACCCCAGCGCCCCGGCGTTGGTCTGCACTCGATGTACGAACGCGCCCGTTGCCTGGGCGGTGAATTGAAGATCGTCAGCCACCCCGGCAAAGGCTGGGCGCTGGCGCTGGACATGCCTGCGGAGGCGTTATGAATATTCTGTTGGTGGATGACCACGCCGTGGTCCGCCAGGGCTACGCCAGCCTGTTGCGCGCGTTGCTGCCGGCGATTGAAGTGCGCGAGGCCGCCAGTGGCGAAGAGGCCCTGGCACGGGTGCACGAGGCGGTGCCGAACCTGGTTATCATGGATTTCGGCTTGCCCGGCATCAGCGGCTTGGAAACCACCCGGCGCCTGCGCCAGCGCTTACCGCAACTGCGGGTGCTGTTTTTCAGCATGCACGATGAACTGCCCCTGGTACGCCAAGCGCTGGACGCCGGCGCGGCGGGCTACCTGACCAAAAGCTCGGCGCCCCAGGTGTTGATCGAAGCGGTGCGGCGCATCCTCGACGGCCACGCCTACATCGAACAACCCCTGGCGACCCAACTGGCTTGCCAGCCCACCGACCCGCGTTTGCACAGCATGACCCCGCGCGAGCTGGAGATTTTCCTGATGCTCGCCAAAGGCACTCCGGCACGGCAGATTGCCGAGCAGCTGAGTATCAGCAGCAAGACCGTGTCCAATCACCTGACGCTGCTCAAGAGCAAATTGCAGGTGAGTTCCCATGCCGAACTGGTGCATGTGGGGATTGATCTGGGGGTGGTGAGAGTCGCCGGCTAATGCCTGATGTACACCGAGCCCTGTGGGAGCTGGCTTGCCTGCGATGGCATCGCTGCGGTCTGACTGACAGACCGAGTTGCCTGCATCGCAGGCAAGCCAGCTCCCACAGTGGGCCGGGTTCACAGATCAAAATGGGGTGTTCTAGCGATCCCAGGTGGTCGGGCAGTCCTTGCAGCCTTCCATATTGGCGTCCTGAAAGTTGGCGTAGTGCTGGCGGCTACCACTCAAGGTGGCCTGCTCCAGGTTGCTTTCCCCAAACTTGGCTTCTTGCAGGTTCGCATCGCTGAGGTCCGCCCCTTGCAGGTCGGCCTTGCTCAACCAGGTCATTTCCAGGTCGGCCGCGCGCAGGTTGGCCTTGTGCAGCTTCGCCCCCGACAGCCGCGCGAATTGCAGGTAGGCGCCGCTGAGGTTGGCGTTTTCAAATTGCGCGCCCTGGGCAAACAATCCCCAGCCTTGCACGGCCATCAGCGTGGCGCCGGTAAAGTCGGCGAGGCGCAGGTTGGCTTGTTGCAGGCTGGCGCGGGTGAGGTTGGCGCCTTGCAGTTGGGCTTTTTCCAGGTTGACCAGGTCGAGGTTGGCGTGGCGCAAATCCGCATCGCGCAGGTCGGCGCCGGCCAGGTTCATGCCGCTGAGGTTCTGGTTGCGCAGGTTGGCACCTTTGAGGTTGGCGCCGGGGCATTGGCTGTGTTCGGCGAGGGTGCAGCCGTTGATGATTAAGGGGGCGTCGTCGCCATCGTCGGCGTGGGCGAGGGGCAGGGAAAGCAGGACGAGTAACGGTAGATATCTCATTGCAATACCTCTGTGGCGAGGGAGCTTGTCGAAGCGTCGAACCGTCCCTCTCGACTGCGCAGCAGTCGCAAAACCTGGCTGCACAGTGTTGCTGGAGGAAAAGCGGGGCCGCTTCGCAGCCCGGCGGGAGCAAGCTCCCTCGCCACAAAAGCGGGCCCCGCATTAGCTAAAGGTTATTTTTGCGCAGTCTTCTGATCCCAACTCGGGATCTTGAACACCCAGAATGACCCACCCTGTGCCACCGGTTTGGTCAACTCAGCCATGTCGCCACCCCACAGCGGCACCGCGCCGCCGTAGCCGACAGTCACGCCGATGTACTGCTCGCCATCCTGTTCCCAGGTGATCGGCGGGGAGACGATGCCGCTGCCGGTCTGGAACTTCCACAGTTCCTTGCCGGTTTTCGCGTCGAAGGCCTTGAAGAAACCATCGCCGGTGCCGGTGAACACCAGGTTACCCTTGGTCGCCAGCACGCCGGCCCACAGCGGCAGGTGTTCCTTGTGCTCCCACACCACCTTGCCGGTGGTCGGGTTCATCGCGCGCAGGGTGCCGACGTGGTCGTCGTACATGCGCTTGATGCGGAAGCCCATGCCCAGGTAAGCCGAGCCCTTCTTGTAGTTGACCTCTTCGGTCCAGTATTCCTCTTTCCACTGGTTGCCGGGGATGTAGAACAGGCCGGTGTCCTGGCTGTAGGCCATGGGGTTCCAGTTCTTGCCACCGAGGAACGGCGGCGACACTTCCACCGGCTTGCCCTTGGTTTCACCCGGCAGCGGCTTGGCCGGGCGCTGGCCTGGGTTTTCCACGGGGCGCCCGGTCTTCAGGTCGATATGGCTGGCCCAGGTGATGTTGTCGACGAACGGGAAAGCGTTTTGCAGCTTGCCGTTGTTGCGGTCCACCACATAGAAGAAGCCGTTGCGGTCGGCGTGGCCGGTGGCCTTGGTGACCTTGCCGTCCTTGTCCTTGTAGTCGAACAGCACCAGTTCGTTGTTGCCGGAGAAGTCCCAGGCATCGTTGGGCGTGTGTTGGTAGAACCACTTCACTTCGCCGGTGCTGGGGTCGACGCCGACCTGGCCCGAGGTGTAGAGGCTGTCGAAGTCGTGGGGGTTGCCGTCCTTGGAGGTGCGCGCCCAGGTATTCCACGGGCCGGGGTTGCCGGCGCCGACGATGATGGTGTTGGTTTCGGCATCGAAGCTCGCGCTCTGCCAAGGGGCGCCGCCGCCGTGGCTCCAGGCTTCGACCTTGCCGGTTTCGGTGGTCGGGTCATCCGGCCACGACGGCGCCTTGACGTCGCCGGTGGGGGTGCTGTCCTTGCCGTTGAGGCGGCCCATGTGGCCTTCGACGAAGGGGCGCATCCACACTTCTTCGCCGGTGTCCGGGTCGCGGGCATACAGCTGGCCGACCACGCCGAATTCATCGCCGGAGCTGCCGTGGATCAGCAGCACTTTGCCGGTGACCTTGTCTTTGATTAGCACCGGTGCGCCGGTCATGGTGTAGCCGGCGGCGTGGTCGCCGAACTTCTTGTTCCACACCACTTTGCCGGTGTTTTTGTCGAGGGCGATCAGGCGCGCGTCGAGGGTGCCGAAGTAGATCTTGTCGCCAAAGATCGCCGCGCCACGGTTGACCACGTCACAGCAGGGGCGAATGTTGTCGGGCAGGCGGTGGTTGTAGGTCCACAGGCGTTTGCCGGTCTTCGCGTCGAGGGCGAACACGCGGGAATACGAGCCGGTGACGTAGAC
Source organism: Pseudomonas sp. 18.1.10 (assembly GCF_024655625.1). Taxonomy (NCBI): domain Bacteria; kingdom Pseudomonadati; phylum Pseudomonadota; class Gammaproteobacteria; order Pseudomonadales; family Pseudomonadaceae; genus Pseudomonas; species Pseudomonas sp. 18.1.10. The sequence goes on along the minus strand of NZ_JANLGL010000105.1, from coordinate 7,244 downwards.
CACGCCGTCGCTGACGATGGCCTGGGATTCCTGGCCGCGTTGCTTCTCGTCGCCAAAGGAATAGGACCAGGCGGGCGTGAGCTTGAACACGTTCTTGTCATTGACCTGGGCCAGCGGGCTCCAGCGCTGGGCGTTGGTGCCCATGCCGTATTGCAGCACGTCCTTGGTGGTCAGGTGGTCGTTGGCGATGTCTTCCCAGGTGACGTTGCGGGTGTGCTTGGCAGGTTCGACGGCGGCAAAGCTCGCCGCACTGAGGGACAGGCTGCCCACCAGCAAAAAGGCTTGCACGGCAAGGCTTAGAGGGGAGCGGGCGGGTAGCGATCTTATTGTCATGGTTGCAGTTCCCAGTGGAGGTTTTGGCCTGCACAGGGTGGTGCGCCGGGGCGGTGGCTGGATACGGAAAAATTCCCGCTGTTGCCGGGAAGACTTCCCGAACCGCCGCTGATTTGGGTGTGCCCCACAAGCCCTACTACCAAGGGATTAGAGTGCGGCCACCAAAGCAGCATACGGTGCCGGACGCCGGGTTCCTAAGATGGTTGCCATAGCCTCTGCAATGGGGTTTGCGTGCAATCTGAGAGGACAACAATAATGACAACAAAACGCAACGCCTTGCTCGTGGCCGGCCTGCTGGTGGGTGTATTCAACGTGGGCGCCGTATGGGCTCATGGCAACGTGGTGCCCCAGGCGGTGGAAACCAAAGGCCTGACGCCGATCAAGGATGCGGGCGTGCCGCTCGATGGCGACGGTTGGGCGGCCAACAACCCGTATCGCAAGTCCCCTGAACACGACAAGGCCGTCGAAATCGGTTCCTCCGCCTACAACCAGAACTGCGCGGCGTGCCATGGGCTGGAAGCCAAGTCCGGGGGTATCGCGCCGGACCTGCGCATGCTTGACGAAGGCGACGCTGGGGATGAGTGGTTTGTCGAACGCGTGCGCCACGGCGCCGTGCGCGACGGCCGCGTGTACATGCCGAAAATGGCCGACTACCTGAGCCAGGAAGCCCTGTGGGCGGTGCGCACCTACCTGGACTCCGTGCGCGTCGAGGAGTAAGCCATGCGCCTGACCAGCCTGGTGTTGAGCCTGGCCTTGCTGTGCTGCCAAGCGGCACAGGCCCAGGTGCGCAGCTATGACCAGATGATCGCCGCCGGCGAGTTGAAAGTGGCGGTGTACAAGGACTTCGCACCCTACAGCTTCGACGACGGAGGCACCCCGCGCGGCGTCGACGTGGAACTCGCCCAGGCCCTGGCCAAGGCCTTGGGCGTGCAACTGAGCCTGATCTGGGCACCGGCCGGCGAGAAACTCGACGACGACCTGCGCGACTACATCTGGCGCGGCAGCCCGTTGCATAACCAGCAACTGGCCGACCTGATGATGCGCGCGCCCTACGACCACGAGTACACGCAAAAGCGCAACGACCAGGGCGAGCTGGAAAACGGCCATGTGGTGATGTTCGGGCCGTACCAGAACGAACAATGGCAGGTGGCCTATGACCGCCGCCGCCTGGACAGCGTGGCCAGTGTGGCGGTGTTCCAGGAACACCCGATTGGCGTGGAAGTGGACAGCGTGCCCTCGTTCTACCTCACCTCGGTGTTCAACGGCCTGCTGGCAGGCAAGACCCGCCACTATGCCAACGTGCCCCAGGCCTTTGCGGCGATGAAAGCCGGGGAGGTCGACGCGGTGATGGCGATGCGTGGCGAGATCGACTGGCAAGTGCATGAAGCCCGCGACCCACAACTGGCCCTGGCGGAAAACGCTTACCCGAACATGGGTCGACAACGTTGGGAGATCGGCATGGCGGTGCATGAGAGCAATCGGCAACTGGCGTATGCCGTGGAGGAGGCGCTGGAAGGCCTGATCCGCGACGGCAGCCTGCAAGCCATCTACCGCCATTACGGCCTGCGCTACGAAGTGCCCGAGATGTACCAATGAACCGGCGCCTGATCTGCCTGCTGGCGTGCCTGTTGCCCTGGGCGGCGCACGCCACCGAGGTGGACCCGGTGCCGTCGGTGATGTGGGCGTTCTATCACAAGCAATTCCTCGACAACGCGCCGTTTGTGTTCGACGAGCGGGTCAAGCTGCTGGCGCCGCCGTTCGCCGAGGATGCGCGGCAGGTGCCGCTGGAGATTGATGCACGGGCGTTCAAGGGCAGGGTGGTGCGCATCTTCGCCTGGGCCGAGTTGAACCCGTTGCCGAAGATCGTCGACTTCCAGCCCAAGGCCGGGGTGTTGCCGTGGCTGGCGCTGCGCATCCGCATCGAGCAGGCCACGCCGTTGCGCGCCGCCGTGCTCACCGATGACGGCGTGTGGCATGTCGGCTCGACGTTGATCGACGCCGCCGGCGGTGGCTGCACCGCGCCGAGCGTGGTGCGCACCCAGCCGGGTTGGGAAGAGCATATCGGCGAAGTGCTCGGCGGGCGCTACCCCCGTGGCGAGTACAGCCGCGTGCGCGTGCAGGTGGCGCACCCGATGGACAACGGCATGGTCAGCGGCATCCCCGAGTTCTACCTCAACCACGCGCAATTAATCGGCGACAACGGCCAGGTCATGGCCGAGCTGGAGCTGTTCCCGGCGGTCAGTGAAAACCCCAACCTGGCCTTCGATATCGAAGGTGGCGGGCAGACGCGCCTGGTCCTGCGTGACAACAGCGGCAACGAATTCGACGCGGCCATCCCCTGACCAGAAGGAGCGCCGTATGCGCTGGATACTGTTGTTGTGCCTGGGCCTGTGCCTGCCCGCCCTGGCCGACATGGACTACGCCCTCAAACCCCGGCAGATCGCCGAGGGCACCTGGCTGCTGGAAGGCAGCACCGACAATTTCGCCAAGGCCAACGGCGGCAATATCGTCAATGTGGCGTTTATCGTCACCGAGGCGGGCGTGGTGGTGATCGACACCGGGCCGTCCAGACGCTACGGCGAAGCCCTGCGCCAGGCCATCGCCAGTGTCACCACCAAGCCGGTGATCCAGGTGTTGCTCACCCATCATCACCCCGACCATGCCTTGGGCAACCAGGCGTTCAAGGATGTGCCCATCGGTGCCCTGGCCGACACCACGAAGCTGCTGCACGAACAGGGCGACAGCATGGCGGAAAACCTCTACCGCATGGTCGGCGACTGGATGCGCGGCACCGAAGTGGTGTTGCCCAGCGAAGTGCTGGAGCCCGGCGTGCGCACGTTTGGCAACCACGATTTGCGCCTGTTGGCGCTGACCGGCCACACCGGCGCCGACCTGGCGATTCTGGACCAGAGCACCGGCGTGTTGTTCGCCGGCGACCTGGTGTTTTACCAACGCGCCCTGACCACGCCCAACAGCCCCGGCCTCGCCGCGTGGCTGGCCGACATCACCACCCTGCAAGGTCTGCCCTGGACCCTGGTGGTACCCGGCCACGGCCCGATTGCCACGGATGCGCAGCCCTTCGCAGAGATGCGCGACTACCTGACCTGGCTCGATCAACTGTTGCGCGACGGCGCCGCCAACGGCAGCGACATGACCGAGATGATCCGCAGCCCCATCCCCGAGCGCTTTGCCGCGATCAGCCTGAGCCGCTACGAACTGATCCGCAGCGTCAGCCACCTGTACCCGCGCTACGAGCGCGCGCAGATGCACCCGCTACTAAGGAACTAGCAAACTCGATACTGCGGTCAATTGTGACAACCGCCCCTGCGCCCAAGAATCTGCACCAGACCGGGAAAATTTCCCGGGTATAACAAAAAACCGCAGAGGTAGCCGTCATGACCCAACCCGCACGTCGCCAACCCTTCGCCTTGAGTGTGTTGCTCGGTGCCATCCTGTTATCCGGCCAGGCCCTGGCCGCTGTCACCGACCAGGACATTCTCCAGGACCCGAAAAACCCCGAGCAGATCGTCACCAACGGCCTCGGCGTGCAGGGCCAGCGCTACAGCCCGCTGGACACGCTGAACGTCGACAACGTCAAGGAACTGCGCCCGGTCTGGGCGTTTTCCTTTGGTGGCGAGAAACAGCGCGGCCAGCAGGCGCAGCCGATGGTCAAGGACGGGGTGATGTACCTCACCGGTTCCTATTCGCGGGTGTTCGCGGTGGATGCGCGCACCGGCAAGAAGCTCTGGCAATACGACGCGCGCCTGCCCGACGACATCCGTCCGTGCTGTGACGTAATCAACCGTGGCGTGGCGCTGTACGGCGACCTGGTGTTCTTCGGCACCCTCGACGCCAAGCTGGTGGCCCTGAATAAGGACACCGGCAAAGTGGTGTGGAGCAAGAAAGTCGCCGACCACAAGGAAGGCTATTCCATCAGCGCCGCGCCGCTGGTCATCAACGGCAAGCTGATTACCGGCGTGGCGGGTGGCGAGTTCGGCGTGGTCGGCAAGATCGAAGCCTACGACCCGAAAAACGGCGACTTGCTGTGGAGCCGCCCCACCGTCGAAGGCCATATGGGCTACGTGTACAAGGACGGCAAGGCGGTGGAGAACGGTATCTCCGGCGGCGAGGCGGGCAAGACCTGGCCCGGCGACCTGTGGAAGACCGGCGGCGCCGCGCCGTGGCTGGGCGGCTACTACGACCCGGAAACCAACCTGCTGCTGTTCGGCACTGGCAACCCGGCGCCGTGGAACTCGCACCTGCGCCCTGGCGACAACCTCTATTCGTCCTCGCGCCTGGCGCTGAACCCGGACGACGGCACCATCAAGTGGCACTTCCAGAGCACGCCCCACGATGGCTGGGACTTTGACGGCGTGAACGAGTTGATCTCGTTCAACTACACCGAGGGCGGCAAGGAAATCAAAGCCGCCGCCACCGCCGACCGCAACGGTTTCTTCTACGTGCTGGACCGCACCAACGGCGAGTTCATCCGCGGCTTCCCGTTCGTCGACAAGATCACCTGGGCCACCGGCCTGGATAAAAACGGCCGGCCGATCTACAACGACGCCAGCCGCCCCGGCGCGCCGGGCAGTGAAACCAAGGGCACCTCGGTGTTCGTCGCCCCGGCCTTCCTCGGTGCGAAAAACTGGATGCCGATGGCCTACAACCGCGACACCGGGCTGTTCTACGTGCCGTCCAACGAGTGGGGCATGGACATCTGGAACGAAGGCATCGCCTACAAGAAAGGCGCGGCGTTCCTCGGCGCGGGCTTCACCATCAAGCCGCTGAACGAAGACTACATCGGTGTGCTGCGCGCCATCGACCCGAAAACCGGCAAGGAAGTATGGCGCCACAAGAACTTCGCGCCGCTGTGGGGCGGGGTGCTGACCACCAAGGGCAACCTGGTGTTTACCGGTACGCCGGAAGGCTTCCTGCAGGCGTTCAACGCCAAGACCGGCGAAAAAGTCTGGGAATTCCAGACCGGCTCCGGTGTGCTCGGCTCGCCTGTGACCTGGGACATGGACGGCGAGCAGTACGTCTCGGTGGTCTCCGGCTGGGGCGGCGCGGTCCCGCTGTGGGGCGGTGAAGTGGCCAAGCGCGTGAAGGACTTCAACCAGGGCGGCATGCTCTGGACCTTCAAGCTGCCCAAGGAGCTGGTGGCCAAGCACTAGTTCTACGACCAAATGACCATAGCCCCCCTGCCAACGGCGCATACGCCCGGCGGCGGGGGCTCTTTACTATCGGCTCATCGCCTGTTGACCGACAGGCCCGGACCCCGACAGAGGCCTCACCATGATCTACGCACAACCCGGCACCCCTGGCACCATCGTCAGCTTCAAGGCGCGCTACGGCAATTACATCGGCGGTGAATTTGTCGCACCGATCGATGGCAACTACTTCACCAACACCTCGCCGGTCACCGGCGAAGTCATCGCCGAGTTCCCGCGCTCCAGCGCCGCCGACATCGAAAAAGCCCTCGACGCCGCCCACGCCGCCGCCGATGCCTGGGGCAAGACCAGCGCCCAGGATCGCTCCCTGGTGCTGCTGAAAATCGCCGACCGCATCGAACAACACCTGGAAGTGCTGGCCGTCGCCGAAACCTGGGACAACGGTAAGGCCGTGCGCGAAACCCTCAACGCCGACGTGCCCCTGGCCGCTGACCATTTCCGCTACTTCGCCGGCTGCATCCGCGCCCAGGAAGGCGGCGCCGCCGAAATCAACGAACTGACCGCGGCCTATCACTTCCATGAGCCGCTGGGCGTGGTCGGGCAGATCATCCCGTGGAACTTCCCGCTGCTGATGGCCGCGTGGAAACTCGCCCCGGCGCTGGCCGCCGGTAATTGCATCGTGCTCAAGCCAGCCGAGCAGACGCCGCTGTCGATCATGGTGTTTGCCGAGCTTATCAATGACCTGCTGCCACCGGGCGTGCTGAACATCGTGCAAGGCTTTGGCCGCGAAGCGGGGGAGGCCTTGGCCACCAGCAAGCGCATCGCCAAGATCGCCTTCACCGGCTCCACCCCGGTGGGCGCGCACATCATGCATGCGGCGGCCGAGAACATCATTCCGTCCACCGTGGAACTGGGCGGTAAGTCGCCGAACATCTTCTTCGAAGACATCATGCAGGCCGAGCCTGCGTTCATCGAAAAGGCCGCCGAAGGCCTGGTGCTGGCGTTCTTCAACCAGGGCGAAGTGTGTACCTGCCCATCGCGGGCGCTGGTGCAGGAGTCGATCTACGACGCGTTCATGGCCGAGGTGATGAAGAAGATCGTCAAGATCAAGCGCGGCAACCCGCTGGACACGGAAACCATGGTCGGCGCGCAGGCTTCCGAGCAGCAGTTCGACAAGATCCTTTCGTACCTGAAAATCGCCCAGGAAGAAGGTGCTGTGTTGCTCACCGGCGGCGCGGCTGAGCGTCTGGAGGGTGATTTGTCCAGCGGCTATTACATTCAGCCGACGTTGCTCAAGGGGCACAACAAGATGCGTGTGTTCCAGGAGGAAATCTTTGGGCCGGTGGTGGGGGTGACTACGTTCAAGGATGAAGCTGAAGCGCTGGCGATTGCCAACGATAGTGAGTTTGGCTTGGGTGCTGGGTTGTGGACCCGTGATATCAACCGTGCTTATCGCATGGGGCGGGCGATCAAGGCGGGGCGTGTTTGGACCAACTGCTATCACCTGTATCCGGCGCATGCGGCGTTTGGGGGGTATAAGAAGTCGGGGGTGGGGCGTGAGAATCATAAGATGATGTTGGATCATTATCAGCAGACGAAGAATTTGTTGGTGAGTTATGACGTTAATCCGTTGGGGTTCTTTTAGTCGGGTTGTGTACATATCCGTTATTTAGGTAACGGCCACCTATGGTTCCGCTCTTACAGCGGGTCACTTTGGAAAAGCCCCAAAGTAACCAAAGGGCT
>NZ_JANLGL010000104.1:0-20219 GCF_024655625.1 Pseudomonas sp. 18.1.10 | reverse complement strand
GCGGTGTGTCAGTCACTGCATCCGGTGCTGATGTACCGCTTTCGCGAGCAAGCCCGCTCCCACATTTTGATCCGCGTTGATTCAGACTTATTGCGAAGTCTTCGCCATCTGCTTGTCCGACGTACGCCAGATCAACCGCGTGGTGTCATACCCCTGCTGTCGCGCCCGGCTCAGCAGGTCTTCGCGGGTGTCGGCATTGACCGTCGGCGTACGCGACAAGATCCACATGTAACGCCGGCTCGGGCTGCCCACGATGGCGGTCTTGTAGTCATCGCTGACGTACAGCACCCAGTAATCGCCCTTGGCGACGCCCGGCAGCAACGACGTAAACCAGTTGTTGAATTCCACCCAGAGCTTGTCGGTCTTGCCCGGCACTTGCGGCGTGGCGGTGCCTTTGGCTTCTTCCCACTTCCACTCAGTGGTCAGGCAGCGGTTGAACACCGACATGTCGCCATCCGGCAACAGGGTGTAACGGGCTTCGGACTGCGCGCAGTTGCGCTGGAAGTACATCGGCAATCGCGCCAGCTCGTACCAGGTGCCCTGGTAACGCTTGAGGTTGACGTTGCTCGCGGTCTTGGGTTGCAGATCATCGCCAGAATGGCTGGCGCAGCCTGCCAAAAACAGGCTGGCGCAAAGGTATAAAACAAAACGCATCATTCTTCTTCTCCCGCAGGCTCGCGCCCCGGTTTACTTCAGGCCTTGCCCGGAAAACATCAGAACCTTGTCACCGGCATATTGCACGCTGATAAAGCTGGTTTTATCGCCCCAGGTGCAGCTGGACATACCCAGTGCGCCGGAACAATCGGTCGGCTTACCCAACAGCGACTCCACCTCGGCCTTGGCCATGCCAGCCGACAGCTTTGCGTAGTTTTCTTGATTGACCTTGCTGCAAGCGGCCAACAGCACGCAAAAAGTCAGCAGGGCGAGACGGCGTAACGACATGGAAAAACTCCTGGAGGGACGAAGCAGCATGGGGGTCTGCCAGAAGCTTAGAAGGGAAAAGGGGTTTCTGGTTCCCGATGGCGGGGGGTATTTATTTTTTCTGAGAACTGGCCCTTTTCACTGCATTTGCGAACACGTAGATATCATCCTTTCATCGGACGCCACCTATGCAAGACCAAATTAAGACTAAAATGAGTCGCATCGCCAAGCGAGGGCCCACCCATGAAGTTTTCATCTCAGATCAAACCGATCAGCTACCTGAAAAGTCATACCGCCGAGATCGTAAAAACACTCACTGAAAGCCGAGAACCACTGGTCATCACCCAAAACGGTGAAGCAAAACTGGTGGTGATGGACGTGAAGAGTTTTGAGGAGCAAGCAGAAACCATGGCCTTGCTGAAGCTGTTGGCCCTGGGCAATCGGCAGATTGAATTGGGGCAGTTCCAGGACATGGAGGACGTGTTCGCCGAACTGGATAAGGACGACGCTCAATGACATTCAGGGTTGTGATTCTCCACTCGGCAAAAAGCAACCTCAAAGACATCAAGTCATACGTCATTCGACAGTTCTCGACATCGACCTGGCAACACACCTATGACGCGCTTAAACAGACAATGCGTCGGCTAGAAACTCATCCCCATGCTGACTCAATACCGGAAGAAATCGAGAAGCTTAATCTCAGCCAATATCGACAAGTCATCAGTGGGATGAACCGGATCATCTACGAAATCCGAGACCAGACCATTTACGTACACGTCATCGCTGACACCCGGAAAAACTTGCAGGCGTTACTGCTAAAAATCCTGATTCAATAAATAAAAAAGCCCCGAAACGCGTTCAACGTTTCGGGGCTTTTTTAGCACAAGCTCTTACTTCTTGTGATACGCCGTCACACGCTCAACTTCTTCCTTCGAACCCAGGAACACCGCCACACGCTGGTGCAGGCCTTCCGGCTGGATGTCGAGGATGCGCTGGTGACCGTCGGTGGACGCGCCGCCCGCTTGCTCAACCAGGAACGACATCGGGTTGGCTTCGTACATCAAACGCAGCTTGCCCGGCTTGGACGGCTCGCGGCTGTCGCGTGGGTACATGAACAGGCCACCACGGGTCAGGATGCGGTGCACGTCGGCAACCATCGCAGCCACCCAGCGCATGTTGAAGTTTTTCTTCAACGGGCCTTCTTCGCCCGCCATCAGTTCGCCAACGTAGCGGGTCACCGGTTCTTCCCAGTGGCGCTGGTTGGACATGTTGATCGCGAATTCCTGGGTCGCGGCAGGAATGGTGATGTCTTCGTGGGTCAACACGAAGCTGCCCATCTCGCGGTCCAGGGTGAAGCCTTTGACGCCGTCGCCCAGGGTCAGCACCAGCATGGTCTGTGGGCCATAGATCGCGTAGCCGGCGGCAACCTGCTGGGTGCCTGGCTGCAGGAAGGCCTTTTCGTTCAGCGGCTCGTTCTGGCTCAGGTATTCGTTCGGGCAACGCAGTACCGAGAAGATGGTGCCAACCGGGGCGTTGATGTCGATGTTGGACGAACCGTCCAGTGGGTCGAACACCAGCAGGTACGCGCCTTTCGGGTATTTGCCCGGAATCTGGTAGGCATTGTCCATTTCTTCGGACGCCATGCCGGCCAGGTGACCGCCCCATTCGTTGGCTTCGAGCAGGATCTCGTTGGAGATCACGTCGAGTTTCTTCTGCACTTCGCCCTGCACGTTTTCAGTGCCCATGCTGCCCAGGACACCACCCAGTGCGCCTTTGGACACGGCGTGGCTGATTTCCTTGCAAGCACGCGCCACCACTTCGATAAGGAAGCGCAGATCGGCAGGCGTGTTGTTGCTGCGGGTCTGCTCGATCAAATAGCGACTCAAGGTAACGCGGGACATGTAAGGCTCCGGAGAATGGGGGGCTTAAAAACCCGCGCAGTTTAACGCGAGTCGGGGCTTATTTCCTCTAATCAGAGGATTTAACGCCAATAGAGTTCACGGTTTGGCCTGGGGCTTGCGCAACAAACTGTAGGCCATGCCTCCCAGCGCCGCCACGCCGAGCAGGAGCACGGCCCACAGGCCGAGTTTCTTCCAGTCGGCAGCGGCGTCCGGCGCAGCGGCAACGCTGGCTGTTTTGACCGCCACCTCGCCCGCTACCTGCGCCTGCCCCAGCGTCTTGAAGCGCTCGGCGCTGTAGTCCGGGATCAGCGTGGTCAACGGCAGGTTCGCCGCCTTCACCGACGCATTGCCCAGCGCCAGGGTAAACGGCGGCTCACCCCGCGCCAGGAACACCAGCTGCGTGGCGCGCACCGCAAAGCGCAGGGCCGGCGCCTCGACGCCCAGGCCGCCGCCGCGTTCGTCCACCTGCAACTTGAGCTCAGTAACCACCTGCCCCGGCAACGGCAACTCATCCTGCACCACGTCCTGGCCGTTCTGGGTCAGGCGGTAGAGCAAACCGTTGCTCAACGGTTGCCAGGCCTGCTGGCTGTCGCGACGCCCGGACAGCGTCACCGGCGCCAAGGTGTTGGGCTGCTTCAATTCGACACGCAAGCGCTCGACGTTCAGCCCGGTCGGCAACTGCCAACTGTATTCGCCCGCCTTGAGCCGCATGCCCGCCAACGGCGGCGACCACACCAGCGGCAGCGGCAGGCTGCTGCGCGTGGCGCTGACCAACTTGGCCGAGGTCAACTGCGGCGCGGCCTGGCCTTGCCACACCAGGCGCAGGTAACGCGCGGATTGCCCCGGCAGATTCACGTCGTGCTGCTCGACCCGCTCGTCGGCAAACGACAGGCGCGCCACTTGCCCGTCGCCCCAAGGTGTCCAGTGCTGCAAATCATCGCTGGCCTCGATGCTGAAACGCTGGAAACCATCCCGCTCGCGACTCCAGTCCAGGCTCAGTTGCTGCAACGGCGCCTTGATCGCGCTGGCGTCCAGCACCCAACCGCGCAACACCTGCTGCACCTGCGGCGTGGAGGGGCGGATTTCCAGCAATGTGCCCTCGGCGGTGGATTTCATCACCACGCCCGGCAAGGCCTCATGGGTATCGGCGGCGTACAGCGGGAACCACTTCACGTCCGCCACATGGCGGCTTTCACTGCGCTGCGCGGGTTGGCGGGACAGCGCGTAGGCCTGCGTTTCTCCGGCGGCGTTAAACACCCGCACGTCGCTGAGATCGGCCTGACGCGCGCGCAGTTGCACCGCCAAGGGCAACTCCAGGCGATACCAGGGGCCGTTGCCGCTTACCGCCAGCGGCACCTGGACCGCAAAGTCGGCCGGCGTTTCCTGGGCGGAGGCCGCCGAACACACTAGCCACAATGCCAACCCACTCAGACTCAGCTTGCCCATCAAGACGATGCTCCCTCAGTTTCCACACGCTTGGGCGGCAGCGGCGCAAAGTAGCCCACCACCAGCAACAAGCCGCCCACGCCGATAAACGACACGATCCGCGCCAGCCCGCCACGGTTGCTCAACTCGACAAAAAACAGCTTGGCCACCACCAGCGCAATCAGCGCCGCGCCGATCAGCCACACTTCGCGACGATGGCGCAGGTGGCCGCCGATCATCAGGCCGAGGGCGATCAGCGTCCACACGATCGACAGGCCGGCTTGCACCAGCATCGATTCGAGCAACGCATCCAGCTGGAACGGCACGCCGCCCCAATGGTGCGCGGTGCGCATGACCAAGGCGGTAAAGAACGCAAACAGCGAAATGCCCGCCACACCCTGGGCGATCAACGCCACACGCGGCCCACGCTCCGGCGCGGCACTGCGCGACCACAGGTAGATGCCCAGCAGCGCGAACAGCAAACCCAGATCCAGCGGGTTGAGCAGCGGCACATAAGGCAGCGGCTCGGCCGTGCCGTCGCTGAACATATTGGCCAACCAGAACCAGCCCAGCATCAGCACCGCCAACGGCAGCGCGGCGAGCACGCGGTATTCCCGTGGATACGCCGCCACCGGCCACGGCCAGTTGCGCGGCGCAGCGGCCAGCACCAGGTACAGGCTGGGCAGGATCGCCCAACCGAGCCAGCGCCAGGCGTTGTACTGGTCCGACAGCAGCAACAGGCCGTAACGCAGTTCCAGCGCCAGCACGCCGATCAGCATCCAGCAGCCCAGCACGTGGGCCGCGCTCAGCACCTTGCCGGGCACGGTCGCCGCCAGGCGCCGCAGCGAGAGGAAATGCACGGCGAACACCGTCAGCCACGCCAGCCAGCCAAACTGCGCCGCCGGGTGGTAATAGCCGTGGGCAGACACCAGCAACACCACGCCCGCCGCTGGCATCAACAAGGTGCACAGCATGCCCAGCGCCGCCCAGTTCAGGCGGGCGGCCAGCAGCGTCCAGATCGCCACGCTCACGGCGGCGATGGCCAACAGGAACGCGCCTTGCAATTCTCGTGGGGCAAAGCGCAGCACTTCGCCGACCAGCGCCAACACCCACCACGCCGCGCCCCACACCAGCAGCAGGTCGGACAGGCGCTGCAGTCTCAGCACGGCAAACACCGGCGCATGGGGTTCACGCTGCAAGCGCCAGGCGCCGACCAGTGCGGCCAGGCCCAGTACCAACGGCGTCCAGAAACCGCTGTGGGCCAAGGGTCGCAGGCCTTCGCTGGTCAACGGCCCCAGCAGTTCCGGCACCGACAGCAGGAATGAACCGCCGCCGATCAGTTGCAGCAGCAAACCGAACACAAAACTCACGCGCTGTTGCAGGTACAGGCTCAGCCAGATGATAAACAGCCCACTGGCCGCCCACACGCCGCTGGCGCTTTGCCACGGCAGCACGAACAGCACCGCGAGGTTTATCAGCACCAAACCCGCCAGCAGCACCACCGACAGCCCGCGCAGCAAGCGCACGTCGCCGCGCACCATGTCGTCGCGCGCCGCCAGCAGCATGCCACCGATCAAGGCCAGGCCGATCAGCGACGCGGTGAGCAAGCCACTCCAGCCCGCACTGAACACCGCCGCGCCTTCACCGCCTTGCAAGCGCAGGAGGAACAACGCGCCGCCCAATAGTTGCACGGCGAACGCGGTGAAGAGGAAGGTGCGCGAGCCGATGCGCAGGCCGACAAACAGCGTCAACAGCCCGGCGATGGCCCAACTGATGGCGGTGCCTTGGGTCTGCAACAGCAACGGCGCCAGCAGGTACAAAAAGCCCAGGCCAAGGCTCGCCAGTACCGGCAGGCCTTTGCGCTCCCAATCCGCCGCCTGTTCATTCGGCGCCTTGCGCAGTTGATCGAAGCTGAACAGCAGCGCCGCGCCGAGCAGCAGCGCGCCCAGCGGTGCGCCATCGAGCAAAGTGTGTTCGCCGATGCGCAGCTCGCTGAGGAACGCCAGCGCCGAGCCCACTTGCAGCAGCAAGCCGAACGCCCGCGCCAATGGCCGCTGCTGGCGCAAGCCCAGCCAGAAGATCCCGGCGCCTTCCACGGCCCAGGCGGCAGCGGTCCAGCGCGCATCGAGGCCCAAAGGAATCGCCAGGCTGGCAAAGATCACACCCAGTGCCAGACAGGTTTCGGCCAACAACAACAACGCACGGCCACCCCTGAGCAGTCGCGCCAGGCCCATGTAGATAATGCCCAGGCCCAGCGCACTGAACGCGGCGGCAAACTCAAGGTGCTGCACCAGTGCGAACTGCAAGCCAAAGCCCACCAGCGGTGGGCCGAACAACAGGCTGCCATCGACATAATCGCCCTTGGCAGCCGACCAGCGCAGCAACGCGTCACGGCTTTCAGGCGCGTCACCCATTTCCAATAGCTTGCGCCGGGCAAACAACAGGCCGATGGCCAGGTACATGAGGAAAAACAGGATCAGGAACGGCTCGGTGCTCCACAGCAGTTCCGGCGTGTAGGAGCGCAGGCCCCAGGCGAAGCCGATGCCGAAGGTGCCGACAAAGCCGATCAGGTTGAGCAGGCGCCACGCCTTGAACCAGGCGATGGCGAGGATGCCGGCGTTGAGCAAGGCGAAGTAGCTGAACAACGCCACATGGTTGCCGGCGCCGGTGGACGTGAGGATCGGCGCCGCAAAACCGCCGAGCGCGGCGGCGCAGGCCAGGCCCAAGGCGTCCTGGGTAATCGCCAGGATCGCCGATAACACCGTGACCGCCACCAGCAAGCCCAGCGCCGCGCCGGGATCGATCAGCGGATGCAGGCGCATCGCCGCGAATACCGTGAGGTACAGCACCGCGATCCCGGTGCCTTGCAGCATCAAGCCGTAGTTGCTGTTGCGCAGGCGCAGCCACCAGCCCAGGCCCAGGAGGGCGATGGCCGCGGCGGCGACACCGGCGTAGCGCACCTCAATCGGCACCACCATGCCTTCGGTGGCGTAGCGCAGCAAAAAGGCCAGGCCGAGGAACAACAGCACCACGCCGACTCGCAGCACAGTGTTGCCGCCAAACAGCCAATTGCGCGCACCGCTGATGGCGCGCTCGATCAGGTTGGGGCCACGGGGAATTGCCGGTGCTTTTTCCGGGCGCGGCGTCGGGGCCCAGGCGTCTTCCGGCAGTGGTCGGCTCGTTTCGGCCACCACGGCGACGGGCGCCAATTCGGCCGGCAGCTCCCAGACCAGCTCGGGCGCCTTGGCTACGGGGGTCGGTTCGGGGATCGGGGGTTCGACGATGACACTGCTTGGCGGCGCGGGCACTTCCAGCTGCCGCAGGCGTTCACCCAGGGCGATCAGCGCCTTTTGCGTGGTTTCCAGCTGGCTTGCCTGCTTGTCTGCCTGGGTCGCCAGTTGCGTGAGGCGGATCGCCTGGCCAATACCCAAGCCCAGCAGCGCACCGATACCGGCATCGCTGAACGACTCGTCGAGCGTCCAGCCGAGCGCGAGGCCAATCAGCATGAAAATCCATTGCATGGTCGATAATCCCTGGGCAAACCGAGGCCTAGTATATCGACGCAAGCGCAATGTGGGAGAAGGCTTATGTGGGCCTATGTGGGAGCGGGCTTGTGTGGGAGCGGGCTTGCTCGCGAAAGCGGTGCATCAGTCGACATATTCGTTAACTGACACACCGTCTTCGCGAGCAAGCCCGCTCCCACACAAGCCTGCTTCCACAGGGTGGTGCGGGGTCTAGTCCAACGCTTTCCAGATTTCGGTGGCGTACTCGCGGATGGTCCGGTCGGAACTGAACCAGCCCATCCGCGCCGTATTGAGCACCGCCGAGCGCCACCACGCCTTGGAATCGTGCCAATGCGCTTCGACCCGCGCCTGGGCGTCCCAGTAGGAATCGAAGTCGGCACACACCAGGAAGCGGTCGTAGTCGACCAACCCGTCGATCAAGCCCACATAACGCCCCGGATCATCCGGCGAGAACACCCCGCCACGGATCGCTTGCAGCACATCGTTGAGGCGATGGGACGCGGCAATATCGGGCCCGGCGTTGAATTCACCGGCATGTTTACGCGCTTCCACCTGCTGCGCGCTGAGGCCGAAGATAAACATGTGCTCGGCGCCGACGCGCTCGTGCATCTCCACGTTGGCGCCGTCCATGGTGCCGATGGTCAGCGCGCCGTTGAGGCCGAACTTCATGTTGCTGGTGCCCGAGGCTTCAAAGCCGGCGGTGGAGATCTGCTCGGACAAGTCCGCCGCCGGGATGATGCTTTCCGCCAGGCTGACGTTGTAGTTGGGCAGGAACACCACCTTGAGCAGACCACGCACGGTGGGGTCGTTGTTGACGGTGCGGGCGATGTCGTTGGTCAGCTTGATGATGAGCTTGGCCTGGTGATAACTGGCGGCCGCCTTGCCCGAGAAGATCTTCACCCGTGGCACCCAGTCGGTGCCCGGTTCGGCGCGGATCGCCTGGTACAGCGCCACGGTGTGCAACAGGTTGAGCAGTTGGCGCTTGTACTCGTGGATGCGCTTGACCTGCACGTCGAACATCGCCGCCGGGTTCACCGAGATGCCCAGGCGTTCGTGGATGATTTCTGCCAGTGCCCTTTTACTGTGCAAGCGTTGCTCGGCGAACTCCTTGCGGAACGCCTGCTTGTCGGCAAACGGTTCCAGCTCGATCAGGCGCTGTTCGGGTTGGTCGAGGATGTCCGGGCCCAGGGCTTGCACCAGCATCTCGGTGAGCTTGGGGTTGGCCTGGTACAGCCAGCGGCGGAAGGTGATGCCGTTGGTTTTGTTGTTGATCCGCTCGGGGTAGAGCTTATGCAGTTCGGAGAACACTGTGCTGCGCATCAACTGGGTGTGCAAACCCGACACGCCGTTGACGCTGTGGGAGCCGAGGAACGCCAGGTTGCCCATGCGCACGCGGCGGCCGTTGTCTTCTTCGATCAGCGAGACGGCGCGCAATACGTCGAAGTCGTGGATGCCCTTGGCACGCAGCGAATCGATGTGCTGGGCGTTAATCAGGTAGATGATCTGCATGTGCCGGGGCAGCATGCGTTCCATCAAGCCTACCGGCCAGGTTTCCAATGCTTCGGGCAGCAGGGTGTGGTTGGTGTAGGACAGGGTTTCAACCGTCACATCCCACGCGGCGTCCCATGGGATGTCGTGCAGGTCCACCAGCTGGCGCATCAACTCGGCCACGGCGATGGACGGGTGGGTGTCGTTGAGCTGGATCGCGGCGTGTTCGCCCAGGCTGAGCACCGAGCCGTGCATGTTCTTGTGGCGGCGCAGCAGGTCTTGCAGGGAGGCGGCGACGAAGAAGTATTCCTGGCGCAGGCGCAGTTCCTGCCCCGCTTCGGTGCTGTCGGCCGGGTACAGCACGCGGGAGATGCTTTCGGCGCGGGCCACTTCGGCGACGGCGCCGAGGTGGTCACCGGCGTTGAAGCGTTCCAGGTGCAGGTCTTCGACGGCGCGGGCACGCCACAGGCGCAGGGTGTTGACGCTGGCACCGCGCCAGCCGACCACCGGGGTGTCGTAGGCAATGGCGCGTACGGTTTCGCTGGGGGTCCAGCGCTGGACCATCTTTCCAGACTCATCTTCCAGTGTTTCGACGCCGCCACCAAAGCCGATCGGGTAGACCACCTCAGGCCGTTCGAACTCCCACGGGTTGCCGAAATCCAGCCAGTGCTCGGTTTGTTCCTGTTGCCAGCCATCGACAATCGCCTGGCGGAACAAGCCATGTTCATACCGGATGCCATAACCGTGACCGGCAATGCCCAAGGTCGACATGCTTTCCATGAAGCACGCCGCCAAACGGCCGAGGCCGCCGTTTCCGAGCGCCGCGTCGGGCTCCAGCAGGCGGATGCGCTCCAGGTCCACACCCAGCTCGGCCAGGGCTTCGCGGGCAATCTCCAGCACGCCGAGGTTGCTCAGGCTGTCGTAGAGCAAACGGCCGATGAGGAACTCCAGGGAGAGGTAATACACACGTTTCTGACCTTTGCGGTAGATGCGCCGCGTGTGGTCCATCCAGTGATCGACCATCTGGTCGCGTGCGGCCAGGGCAATGGCTTCGAACCAGTCGTGGTCGAAGGCGTGATCCGGGTCCTTGCCCACCGCGTAGGTGAGTTTGGTCAAGACGGCATCGCGGAATGCGGCTACCTCTGCTTCTCGTGCAAGTGGTTCCTGAGACATCAGATGCGACCTCGGGCGAGATAGAAGGAGTTGCTAGAGCCTAGACGGTCTGACACACGGTGACCGCTCTGGTT
Organism: Pseudomonas sp. 18.1.10; assembly: GCF_024655625.1. NCBI lineage: Bacteria > Pseudomonadati > Pseudomonadota > Gammaproteobacteria > Pseudomonadales > Pseudomonadaceae > Pseudomonas > Pseudomonas sp. 18.1.10. The sequence goes on along the minus strand of NZ_JANLGL010000104.1, from coordinate 9,713 downwards.
CGGCACTTTTTTAACGCATTTACCTTTGCCGGTTTTTGATGCATTGGCCGTGCCTGCTTTTGCCGCAAGCGCACCTTCTGGCCGAAACCCGCAAAATATTGTTCAAAAAATCACCAATCCCGGTATGATCGCGCGCCCGGATACAGCCCCACCTTTTGGAACCCTGATGAAGCCTCAACTGATCGCCGCCGCGGAACTCGACCGTCTTGAAACGTGGCAGAAATACTCCGCGCACATGTGCGGTGGCTGCGTGTCCAGCTGCTGCACGCTGCCGGTGGAAGTGAAGGTCAAGGACCTGATCCGCATTGGCCTGGTCGATGAGTTCGAACTCGGCGACCCAGCGAAGAACATCGCCAAGCGCTTGCAGAAAGAAGGCATCGTTGAGCGCTTCAATTCCAAGTCCGAGATTTTTACCCTGCAGCGCATGAGCAACAACGACTGCCTGTTCCTGGATCGTAAGACGCGCTTCTGCACTATTTATGACAAGCGCCCGGACACCTGCCGCAACCACCCGAAGATCGGTCCGCGCCCGGGGTATTGCGCGTACAAGCCGAAGGAAGTGGTGCGCGAGACCAAGTTCAAGACCCTCGATAAGTTCTGATCCAAATTTTGTATTGCTTGGACTACCGCTTTCGCGAGCAAGCCCGCTCCCACATTTGACCGAGTTCCAACTTTGGAATGCATTCAAATGTGGGAGCGGGCTTGCTCGCGAAGAGGCCGGCACAGTCACCCCATATTTTGCAGGCACAAAAAAACGCCCCCGGCCTTTCGACCGGGGGCGTTTTTCATTCAGCCTGAGTTAACTCAGTTCTTGGCTTTCTTGGCAGCGCGGGTACGCTCGCCTTCGTCCAGGATCTTCTTACGCAGGCGGATCGACTTAGGCGTAACTTCGCACAGCTCGTCGTCCTGGATGAATTCCAGGGCCTGTTCCAGGGTGAAGCGAACAGGTGGAACCAGAGCGATGGTTTCGTCTTTGCCCGAAGCACGCATGTTGTCGAGCTTCTTGCCTTTGGTTGGGTTGACGCCCATGTCGGTGTCACGGCTGTTCAGACCAACGATCTGACCGTTGTAGATCTCTTGACCGTGTTCAACGAACAGCTTGCCACGCGCCTGGAGGGTTTCCAGGGAGTAGGTCAGCGCCTTGCCGGTTTCTACCGATACCAGAACGCCGTTCTGACGGCCGGACATTTGACCGGACTTCATCACGTCGTAACGGTCGAAGATCGAGGTCAGGATGCCAGCACCGTTGGTCAGGGTCAGGAACTGGTTACGGAAACCGATCAGGCCACGAGCAGGGATGTTGTATTCCAGACGTACACGGCCTTTGCCATCCGGCACCATGTTGGTCAGGTCGCCCTTACGCAGGCCCATCTCTTCCATCACCTTGCCCTGGGATTCTTCCGGGGTGTCGATGGTCACGTTTTCGAACGGCTCGTTTTTCACGCCGTCGACAACGCGGATGATCACTTCTGGACGACCAACGCCCATTTCGAAGCCTTCGCGACGCATGGTTTCGATCAGTACGGACAAGTGCAGCTCGCCACGGCCCGATACTTTGAACTTGTCAGCCGAGTCGCCTTCTTCAACGCGCAGTGCAACGTTGTACAGCAGTTCTTTGTCCAGACGTTCCTTGATGTTACGGGAAGTCACGAACTTGCCTTCTTTACCGCAGAATGGCGAGTCGTTTACCTGGAAGGTCATGGAAACGGTTGGCTCGTCAACGGTCAACGGCTTCATCGCTTCAACGTTCAGCGGGTCGCACAGGGTGTCGGAGATGAACAGCGAGTCCATGCCGCTGATGCAGACGATGTCGCCGGCAGCCGCTTCTTCAACGTCTACACGGTGCAGACCGTGGTGACCCATCAGCTTCAGGATACGGCCGTTACGCTTCTTGCCGTCGGCGTCGATAGCCACAACCGGAGTGTTCGGCTTGACGCGACCACGAGCGATACGGCCAACGCCGATAATGCCCAGGAAGCTGTTGTAGTCCAGTGCCGAGATTTGCATCTGGAACGGGCCGTCACGGTCAACTTTTGGCGCTGGTACGTTGTCGACGATCGACTGGTACAGCGGGGTCATGTCTTCAGCCATGTCGGTGTGGTCCAGACCGGCAATACCGTTCAGGGCCGAGGCGTAGACGACTTTGAAGTCCAGCTGTTCTTCGGTGGCACCCAGGTTGTCGAACAGGTCGAAGATCTGGTCCAGAACCCAGTCCGGACGCGCGCCTGGACGGTCAACCTTGTTGATGACCACGATTGGACGCAGGCCGGCTTCGAAAGCCTTCTTGGTCACGAAACGGGTTTGCGGCATAGGGCCGTCTTGGGCATCAACCAGCAGCAGAACGGAGTCAACCATCGACATTACGCGTTCTACTTCGCCGCCGAAGTCGGCGTGGCCCGGGGTGTCCACGATGTTGATGTGGTAGCCGTTCCAGTTGATGGCGGTGTTTTTCGCCAGGATGGTAATACCGCGCTCTTTTTCCTGGTCGTTGGAGTCCATCACGCGCTCGTCGTTGAGCTCGTTGCGCTCCAGGGTGCCGGATTGACGCAGGAGTTTGTCTACCAGGGTGGTTTTACCATGGTCAACGTGAGCAATGATGGCGATGTTACGTAGATTTTCGATCACTTGTGTATCTCGATCAGAGGATTCGGTGTGCTGACAGGTCGTGGCAGCGATTAACAGTAGAGTCAGGCCTTGCCGTTACAGCTTGACGGCAGAGTCGGGGGGCCGGTGACGCAGGCCACAGGCAAACAGCCCCGGGCTCTTAGCTCGGTCGATAAACGCGCACATTGGCATGCCCCTCACTGAGCAAATGGTGGGCATGCAGGCGACTCATCACGCCTTTGTCGCAATACAGCAGGTACTGACGGCTGTTATCCAGTTCCTTGAAACGCGCGTTCAATGCATAAAACGGCAGCGTTTGTACGTCGATGCCAGCGATTTCCAGCGGCTCATCTTCAGCGGCATCCGGGTGACGGATGTCGATGACGATCTGGCCCGCCAGGGCTTCGCTGACTTCTTCGATCTTGATGTCCTGGCCCAATTCGTCGATCACGCGATCGATCGGCACCAGCTTGGCGTTCTCGAGCGCACGCTCCAGAACGGCCATGTCGAACTGTTGTTCTTCGTACTCCACGCGGTTGCGCTTGGCGTGGGTCTTGGGGTTCACCGAGATGACCCCGCAATATTCCGGCATGTGCTTGGCAAAATCCGCCGTGCCGATTTCTTCGGCCAGGTCGATGATGTCCTGCTTGTGGCTGGCGATCAGCGGGCGCAAGACCAGCTTCTCGGTGACGCAATCGATCAGCGACAGGTTCGGCAGCGTTTGGCTGGAGACCTGGGAGATGGCTTCACCGGTCACCAGGGCGTCGATCTGCAACTGATCGGCGATCCGCGACGCAGCGCGCAACATCATACGCTTCAATACCACGCCCATATGACTGTTATCGACTTTGCCGAGAATTTCTCCCAGCACTTCCTCAAACGGCACGCTTACAAATAGCACGCGTTGGGAGCTGCCGTACTTCTTCCAGATAAAGTGCGCGACTTCCATCACGCCCAATTCGTGTGCACGCCCGCCCAGGTTAAAGAAGCAGAAGTGGCTCATCAGGCCGCGGCGCATGATCTGGTAGGCCGCCACCGTGGAATCGAAACCGCCGGACATCAACACCAGGGTCTGTTCCAGGGCGCCCAGCGGGTAGCCGCCGATGCTGTTGTGCTGGCTGTGGATGACAAACAACCGTTGGTCGCGAATTTCCATGCGCACTTCAATTTGCGGCGCTTTCAGGGAAATTCCGGCGGCGCCGCACTCGCGACGCAGCTTGCTGCCGACGTATTTCTCCACATCCATGGAGCTGAAGCTGTGCTTGCCGGCGCGCTTGCAACGCACCGAAAAAATCTTGCCTTCGATCTCGCTGCCGAAGTGCTGTTTGCACTTCTCGGTGATGTCGTCGAAGTCGCCCAGCGGGTACTCATCCACCTGCAGGAAATGCGCGATGCCCGGCATGCAGCTCAGGCGCTCGGTCATATCCTTCAAGGCTTTGGCGTCGGTGATGCGGGTTTCCAGCTCGAGGTTGTCCCACACGCCGTTCACCACCACAGCCGGGTCCAGGTCACGGAGCACGGCACGGATGTTCTTGGCCAACTGACGGATGAAACGCGTCCGTACCGGTCGGCTCTTGATGGTGATCTCGGGGAAGACTTTAACGATTAATTTCATGGAAACAGCGCGCGCCGGGCCTGCTGAAAAAGGGGGGCGCGGATTATAGCGGAAATCGCTCAAGGTTTAACCAGTTAATATGCATCGGGATGCCTGCGCACTAAAGAGGTGCATTTTCAGGCGCTGCCGCCACATTGCGGTGCGCGATTTTTGCGCATTTGTCGCATTGCACCTTTATAGGGGCGTTTTTGAAGCAAAAAACCCATGTTGGCGCACTGGCATGCAATTTGCTCTCTTGTGAGGCAGGTTGCCATGGCGGACTATCCGCGCCGGCATCACCCACATTCTAAGGGCTAACTCCACTACCCCAGCCCGAAGCCACCCGGAGGACACTATGTCGAAGTCGGTTCAACTCATCAAAGATCATGACGTTAAATGGATTGATCTGCGCTTCACGGACACCAAAGGCACGCAGCACCACGTGACCATGCCGGCTCGTGACGCGCTGGAAGACGACTTCTTCGAAGTCGGCAAGATGTTCGACGGTTCCTCCATCGCTGGCTGGAAAGGCATCGAAGCCTCCGACATGATCCTGCTGCCGGACGACGACTCCGCCGTACTGGACCCGTTCACCGAAGAGCCGACCCTGATCCTGGTCTGCGACATCATCGAACCTTCGACCATGCAAGGCTACGATCGCGACCCGCGCGCCATCGCCCACCGTGCCGAGGAATACCTGAAGACCACCGGTATCGGTGACACCGTGTTCTGCGGTCCAGAGCCTGAGTTCTTCATCTTCGACGAAGTGAAGTTCAAGTCCGACATCTCCGGTTCGATGTTCAAGATTTTCTCCGAGCAAGGCTCGTGGATGTCCGACCAAGACATCGAAGGCGGCAACAAAGGCCACCGTCCAGGCGTCAAAGGCGGCTACTTCCCAGTACCTCCGTTCGACCACGACCACGAAATCCGTACCTCCATGTGCAACGCGCTGGAAGAAATGGGCCAGGTCGTTGAAGTTCACCACCACGAAGTGGCAACTGCTGGCCAGAACGAAATCGGCGTCAAGTTCAACACCCTGGTGAAGAAGGCCGACGAAGTTCAAACCCTGAAATACGTTGTCCACAACGTAGCTGACGCCTACGGCCGCACTGCGACCTTCATGCCTAAGCCGCTGTACGGCGACAACGGTTCGGGCATGCACGTGCACATGTCCATCGCCAAAGATGGCAAGAACACCTTCGCTGGCGAAGGCTATGCCGGCCTGTCGGAAACTGCCCTGTTCTTCATCGGCGGTATCATCAAGCACGGTAAGGCCCTGAACGGCTTCACCAACCCGGCGACCAACTCCTACAAGCGTCTGGTACCAGGCTTCGAAGCACCGGTCATGCTGGCCTACTCGGCCCGTAACCGTTCCGCCTCGATCCGTATTCCTTACGTCAACAGCCCACGCGGCCGTCGTATCGAAGCACGTTTCCCGGACCCGGCTGCCAACCCGTACCTGGCTTTCGCCGCGCTGCTGATGGCTGGCCTGGACGGCATCCAGAACAAGATCCACCCAGGCGACGCCGCCGACAAAAACTTGTACGACCTGCCGCCTGAAGAGGCCAAAGAGATCCCACAAGTGTGCGGCAGCCTGAAAGAAGCCCTGGAAGAGCTGGACAAGGGCCGTGCGTTCCTGACCAAAGGCGGCGTGTTCAGCGACGACTTTATCGATGCCTACATCGCCCTGAAAAGCGAAGAAGAAATCAAGGTCCGCACCTTCGTACACCCACTGGAATACGAGCTGTACTACAGCTGCTGATCCGGTAGCGCTGCTTAACGTGGCGTGACAAAAAAGACCTCCTTCGGGAGGTCTTTTTTTTGCCTGTTTGCCTTGTCCGATCACACCCCAGTTCAGTGCAGGCCATTTCCGGTCATTTCATAAATTTGCAGAAATATCCGACATACCCCAGACAGCCGATTCGCCAGGATGCAACGACCAGCCGCCACCCTCCTGCGTACTTAGCAATGAATCCCACCTGCAAACGCCTATGCTCACTGATGCTCATGCTCAGCCCGCTGGCCTGCGCACAAGAACGCACGTCCTCCCCAATCAACAACTTCGTGCCCGCCACCTGGATCGTGCAAGCGCCCGAGCCGCGCAGCAAGATTACCAGCGTGCACATCGACGGCATGGCCGCTCACGCTGACGAGACCAGCATTGCGATCCTGCAAGTCGCCTGCTATCGCTCACCTTTGCGCCCGGTCATCTCGCTGTACACCCACACCGATGAACTGCGCTTCAATCCCAGCATTTATGAAGGTAAAAGAACCCGGCCAACAGACCCCCTCAGCCTCACGACAGGTGCGCTTCCCGCCCACACCTATCCCGTAAACGGCTACTACAGCGCAGAACACCCGCAACCGCAGGGTGCACTGTTCAAATTCACCATGCCGGCCAATCGCCGCGAGTTACGCGAGTGGATCAGCGCTGATATGGCCGGCCACCCCATCAAGATAAAACTGCCTTCAGCCGTCCGCGGAGGCACACCGTTGACTGCGGTGTTTTTATTGCCGCACGACAATGGTGGCCTGCGCGAAGTCATCACCCCTTGCCTGAACAACAGAAAGACCCCGCCGAAAAAGCCTTCCTGAATCCAGAACGCCACGGCTGCGTGATCTCCCGCCCTACCACTGCCAACAAAGCCTTTTTCAGCATTCCTGAACAGACCCGCCAAATACGCACTATATTGGTGCGCAAGACTGCCCCCTTCCCACCCATCAGCCCATTTTGGTTCGAAACTTCCCGGGCAAGCCGGCAGACCGCCACAGATTCGCGCCCTAAACCCCCATTCCAGGGCATTTACGCTTCTTTTCGGAGCCTTGGTTTGGTTTTTGCATTTTCCTTGTATCAGCGTGTGCCTCAAGCCCGCGCCTTGCTCCAAAAGAGGTCCTGATGACCATCAGCGATGCACTGCACCGTTTGCTACTCGACAACCTGACCACCGCGACCATCCTGCTCAATGACGACCTGCGTCTTGAGTACATGAACCCGGCGGCGGAGATGCTCCTGGCCATCAGCGGCCAGCGCAGCCATGGGCAGTTCATCAGCGAATTGTTCACCGAGTCGGCGGAAGCCTTGAGCTCGTTGCGCCAGGCGGTGGAGCAGGCACACCCGTTTACCAAGCGCGAAGCGATGCTCACTGCCCTCACCGGCCAGACACTGACCGTCGATTACGCCGTGACTCCGATCCTCAGCAACGGCACGACCCTGCTGTTGCTCGAAGTGCACCCCCGCGACCGCCTGCTGCGCATCACCAAGGAAGAAGCGCAGCTGTCCAAGCAGGAGACCAGCAAGATGCTGGTGCGCGGCCTGGCCCATGAGATCAAGAACCCGCTGGGCGGCATTCGTGGCGCGGCGCAGTTGCTGGCCCGCGAGTTGCCCGACGAGAACCTCAAGGACTACACCAACGTCATCATCGAAGAAGCCGACCGCCTGCGTAACCTGGTGGACCGCATGCTCGGCTCCAACAAGCTGCCGTCGCTGGCGATGACCAACGTGCACGAGGTGCTGGAGCGCGTCTGCCAACTGGTCGAAGCCGAAAGCCAGGGCTGCATCACCTTGGTGCGCGACTACGACCCAAGCATTCCCGACGTGCTGATCGACCGCGAACAGATGATCCAGGCGGTGCTCAATATCGTGCGCAACGCCATGCAGGCCATCAGCAGCCAGAACGAGTTGCGCCTGGGCCGCATCAGCCTGCGCACCCGCGCCCTGCGCCAGTTCACCATCGGCCATGTGCGCCATCGCCTGGTGACCAAGGTCGAGATCATCGACAACGGCCCGGGCATTCCTGCGGAACTCCAGGAAACCATTTTCTTTCCCATGGTCAGCGGCCGCCCGGACGGTACCGGGCTGGGCCTGGCCATTACCCAGAACATCATCAGCCAGCACCAGGGTCTGATCGAATGTGAGAGCCATCCTGGCCACACCACGTTCTCGATCTTTCTGCCTCTGGAACAAGGAGCCCCATCGACATGAGCCGTAGTGAAACTGTCTGGATCGTCGATGACGACCGTTCTATCCGCTGGGTCCTCGAGAAAGCCTTGCAACAGGAAGGCATGACCACCCAGAGCTTCGACAGCGCCGACGGCGTGATGAGCCGACTGGCGCGCCAGCAGCCGGACGTCATCATCTCCGACATCCGCATGCCCGGCGCCAGTGGCCTGGACCTGCTGGCACGGATTCGCGAGCAGCACCCGCGCCTGCCAGTCATCATCATGACCGCGCACTCGGACCTGGACAGCGCTGTCGCGTCCTACCAGGGCGGCGCGTTTGAATACCTGCCCAAGCCGTTCGACGTGGACGAGGCGGTGGCGCTGGTCAAGCGCGCCAACCAGCACGCCCAGGAACAGCAAAGCCAGGAAGCCCCGCCGGCCCTGACCCGCACCCCGGAAATCATCGGCGAAGCGCCGGCGATGCAGGAAGTGTTTCGCGCCATCGGGCGCTTGAGCCACTCCAACATCACCGTGCTGATAAACGGCGAATCCGGCACCGGCAAAGAGCTGGTGGCTCATGCACTGCACCGTCACAGCCCCCGGGCGGCCTCGCCGTTCATCGCGCTGAACATGGCGGCGATCCCCAAGGACCTGATGGAGTCCGAGCTGTTCGGCCACGAGAAAGGCGCCTTCACCGGCGCCGCCAACCTGCGGCGCGGGCGCTTTGAACAGGCCGACGGCGGCACGCTGTTCCTCGATGAAATCGGCGACATGCCGGCCGACACCCAGACCCGCTTGCTGCGTGTGCTGGCGGACGGCGAGTTCTACCGCGTGGGCGGGCACACGCCGGTCAAGGTCGACGTGCGCATCATCGCGGCGACCCACCAGAACCTGGAAACCCTGGTCCACGCGGGCAAGTTCCGTGAAGACTTGTTCCACCGCCTCAACGTCATCCGCATTCATATCCCGCGCATGTCGGACCGTCGCGAAGACATCCCGACCCTGGCCCGCCACTTCCTCAGCCGCGCGGCCCAGGAGCTGGCCGTCGAGCCGAAGCTGCTGAAAAGCGAGACCGAGGAATACCTGAAAAACCTGCCATGGCCGGGCAACGTGCGCCAACTGGAAAACACCTGCCGCTGGATCACAGTGATGGCGTCCGGTCGCGAAGTGCATATCAGCGACCTGCCACCCGAGCTGTTGAGCCTGCCACAGGACTCGGCGCCGGTGACCAACTGGGAGCAGGCGCTGCGCCAATGGGCCGACCAGGCATTGGCTCGCGGCCAGTCGAACCTGCTGGACAGCGCCGTGCCGGCGTTTGAGCGGATCATGATCGAGACCGCCCTGAAGCACACCGCCGGTCGCCGTCGCGATGCTGCCGTGCTGCTAGGTTGGGGCCGCAATACCTTGACCCGCAAGATCAAGGAATTGGGGATGAAGGTTGATGGTGGGGATGATGACGAGGGCGATGACGCCTGACATCTCTCTAACATCCACCGAAAATCCAATGTGGGAGCGGGCTTGTGTGGGAGCGGGCTTGTGTGGGAGCGGGCTTGTGTGGGAGCGGGCTTGCTCGCGA
>NZ_JANLGL010000103.1:0-20317 GCF_024655625.1 Pseudomonas sp. 18.1.10 | reverse complement strand
CCAGGCGGTTGGCGCGGCGGTTGAGTTCGGCATAGGTCAGGCGCTGCTGCGCAAATACCAGCGCCGGTGCATCCGGGGTCAGTGCGGCTTGTTGTTCGATCAGCTGATGTACCCACTGTCCTTGCGGGTAGTCACGGGCCGTGGCGTTCCACTGGTACACCCGTCGCTCGCGCTCGGCGGTGTCCAGCATCGCGAGATCCTGCAACGGCAACGCGCTGTTGGCGACCGCAGCGCGCAGCAGGCCAAGCCAATGGCCCATCATGCGCGCCGCCGTGGCGCCGCCGAACAGGTCGGTGGCGTAGGTCAGGGAGGCCCAGAGGCCGTCGCGGGTTTCCTGGGTATCCAGGCTCAAGTCGAACTGCGCGGTCTGGCTGCTCCACTCCAGGTTATCCACGCGCAAACCCGGCAATTGCTGCGCAGCCGCCTGGGTATTGACCTGGTGATTGAACATCACCTGGAACAACGGGTTATGGCTCAGGCTGCGCTCGGGTTGCAGCGCGTCCACCAACTGTTCGAAGGGCAGATCCTGATGAGCCTGGGCTTGGAGGGCACGCCGCTTGGTGTGCTGGAGCAACTCGGCGAACGACATCTGGCCATCGAGGTCGGCCTTAAGCACTTGGGTGTTGACGAAAAAGCCGATCAGCGACTCGGTCTCGACCCGATTGCGGTTGGCAATCGGCACGCCGACACGGATGTCCTGCTGGCCGCTGTAGCGGTACAAAAAGGCCTGGAACGAAGCGAGCAGCAGCATGAACAGCGTCACCCCTTCGCGCTGCGCCAGGGCTTTCACACTTGCCGCCAGGGCCGGCTCCAGGGCGATGTCCAGGCGCGCCCCCCGGTAGCTTTGTTGCGCCGGGCGCGGATGGTCGAACGGCAATTCCAGCACCGGTTGTGTGCCACCCAGCAGCTCATGCCAGTAACCGAGCTGGCGGGCCTTCTCCCCCGCTTCCATCCAACGCCGCTGCCACAGCGCGTAGTCGGCGTACTGGATCGGCAACGGCGCCAGCTCACACTCGAGCCCCTGGCTGTAGGCCGCGTACAGGCGCATCAACTCTTGCACCATCACGCCCATCGACCAACCGTCAGAGACGATATGGTGCTGCACCAGCACCAGCACATGTTCCTCTTCACTCAACGCGAGCAAGCTCACCCGTAGCAGCGGGCCGTGTTGCAGATCGAAGGGCCGTGCGATTTCGGCCTCGACCCGTGCCTTAAGCTGCGCTTCGTCGACCGCGCTTTCGGCGATGTCGACCACGGCGTGAGCCAGCACTTCCTGGGCGCGCTGCTCACCTTCCAGGTGCAACCGCGTGCGCAGACTTTCGTGGCGAGCGACGAGGCCGTCGAAACTGCGTTGCAAGGCCGCCTTGTCCAGACGCCCACTCAGGCGTAGCGCGCCCGGCACGTGGTACGCGGCGCTATGCGGGTCCAGTTGCCAGAGGAACCATTGGCGCTCCTGGGCGTAGGACAGCGGCAGCGCTTCACCGGCCTCGCGGGCCGGGGCAATCGGCAGTTGCCCGAAGCTCATGCCACGGGTTTGCAAACGTTGGTAGAACTGCTGGCGTTGTTCCAGAGGCAGGCGAAGAAAGCGCGACACCAGGTCGATATTAGGGTTGGAAAGCATGGTTCAAATCGCCTCTAGTTCGCTCAAAAAGTCACGAAGATCATCAAAGTCTTCCGCGCTGCCGGCACGGAATGTGGCTGCGGCCTGGACGTAGGCGCGCAGCGTTTCGGTCTGGAACACTTCCACCAGCGGCACTTCCAGGCCCAGTTCGGCCTGGACCCGCGAGGTGATCTGGATCGCCAGCAAGGAATGGCCGCCGACTTCGAAGAAGTTGTCGTTCAGGCCCACGTGCTCAAGGCGCAGCACGTCGGCCCAGATGGCGGCGACCTGCTGCTCCAGCTCGGTTTCCGGCGCCACGTAGTGTTGCTGCAACTGGCTGGCGTCCGGCTCGGGCAGGCCCTTGCGGTCCAGCTTGCCGTTGGGGGTCAGCGGCATCTGCGCGAGGAACATGAAGTGCGCGGGCACCATGTAGTCCGGCAGGCGGGTTTTCAGGGCGCGGCGCAGGGTGTCGCGGAACTCGGTTTCGTTGGCCGGCGGCGCATCGGCGGGCACGACGTAGGCCACCAGTTGCTTGCCGGTCGGGCCGTCGTGGGCCACCACCACGGTTTCGCCGACGCTGTCCTGTTCCCGCAGGCGCGCTTCGATTTCCCCCAGTTCGATGCGGAAACCACGGATTTTCACTTGGTGATCGACGCGACCAAGGTAGTCGACCACGCCATCTGGACGCCCACGGGTCAGGTCGCCACTACGGTACACGCGGCTGCCGGGTTTGCCGAACGGGTCCGGCACGAAGCGTTCGGCGGTGAGCGCCGGACGTTCCAGGTAACCCCGCGCAACGCCCTCGCCGCCCAGGTACAACTCGCCGGCCACGCCAATGGGTTGCAGGTTGAGTTGGGCGTCCAATACGTAGCCGCTGCGATTGCCCAGCAGTGTGCCGATGGGTGCGTAGACGGCGCCGCAAGGGTCGTCTTTACGCGCCTTCCACAGCAACGGCGTGACCACGGTTTCCGTCGGGCCGTAGCCGTTGAACAGATACGTCGGCTTGAGCGCACGCCAGGCCAGGTCGTAACTGGCCTGCGCCACCGCATCGCCGCCGAAGCAGTAGACCCGCACGGCCGGTGGATTGCCGTCGCGTTCGGCATGTTCGGCCAGCTGTTGCAGGTACACCGGTGGGAACACCGCCATGGTCACGTTATGCCGATGCATCTGCGCGTAGGTGTATTCCGGCAGCCACAGGCTGTCATCGCGGATCAGCACGCTGGCGCCGTTGATGAGCGGGTGCATCCAGCCTTCGTGGGAACCGTCGAAGGCGAAGGACATGAAATGCAATTCGCAATCGGCCGGGCTGGTTTCGTAGCGTTCGCCGGTGGCGATGATGTGCGCCACCAAAGGCCCGTGGGAAACCGCCACGCCTTTGGGCATGCCGGTGGAACCGGAGGTGTAGATCACGTAGGCGAGGTTGTCGCCGTCCAATTCAACCCCTGGCGCGGTCTCGGGGTAGTCCTCGGTACGATCAATCGCCAGCACCTCAAGACCCTCGGGAATCGGCAATTGCTGCAAGGCATTGGAATGCGTCAGCAGCAGTTTCGCGCGGCTGTCTTCCATCATGTACAGCAAGCGATCACGCGGGTATTCGATGTCCAGCGGCACATACACGCCACCGGACTTCATCACGCCAAGAAACGCCACAAGACTCTCGGCACAACGCGGCATGGCAATCGCCACTCGCACTTCCGGGCCCACGCCACGGGCGATCAATGCGTGAGCCAGACGGTTCGCCTGACGCTCCAGCTCGCCGTAGCTGAGGGTCTGCGCGTCGAACTTGACCGCCACCGCCTGGGGATTTTCACGGGCGCGGTCGGCGAACAGTTCATGCACCAAGCGGGCGCTGGAGAAGCCGGATTCGCTGCGATCCCACAGTTGCAGAATGTGCTGCTGCTCATCCGCATCCAGCAGGTTCAGTTGGCCAATGCTCTGTTGCTGATCGGCAACCATCGCCTGCAACAGGTTCTGCCAATGCCGCGCCATGCGTGCGATGGTCGGCGCGTCAAACAGGTCGGTGGCGTAGCTCAACGAGGCACGCAGGTGCGCCGCCGACTCTTCAATATCCAGCGTCAGGTCGAACTGGGCGACCGCTTCATCCCACGCGACCGGGCTGATGTCCAACTCGCCCAACCGCTGCAAATGCCCGCCCGCGAGGCTGATGTGGTGGTTGAACGCCACCTGGAACAGCGGGCTCAGGCTGAGGCTGCGTTCCGGTTGCAGCGCTTCCACCAGTTGCTCGAACGGCAGGTCTTGATGGGCCTGGGCGTCGAGGGCGCGCTGTTTGACCTGGGCCAGCAGTTCACGCACGGTGGTGTGCCCGTCGATGTCGGCCTTGAGCACCTGGGTGTTGACGAAAAAGCCAATGAGGCGCTCGGTCTCGACCCGGTTGCGGTTGGCGATGGGCACGCCGACGCGGATGTCCTGCTGGCCGCTGTAGCGGTGCAACAGCACCTGGTAGGACGCCAGCAGCAGCATGAACAGCGTCACGCCTTCGCGCTGGGCCAGGGCTTTGAGACCGTCCAGCAGTGCAGTCGGCAGCGGCACATTGAGGCGCGCGCCACGATGGGTGGGCACCGCCGGGCGCTGGTGATCGAACGGCAGTTCCAGCACCGGCTGTTCGCCGCCGAGCAGTTCACGCCAGTAATCGAGCTGACGGGCCTTCTCCCCCGCTTCCATCCACTGGCGTTGCCACGCCGCGTAGTCGGCGTATTGCACCGCCAGCGCCGGCAGTTGCAGGGTTTGCCCCTGACTGTAGGCGGCGTAGAGCTGCACCAGCTCATCCACCATGACGTGCATCGACCAGCCATCGGAGATGATGTGGTGCTGCACCAGCACCAGCACATGTTCGTCCGCCGCCAGACGCAACAGGCTGACACGCATCAGCGGGCCCTGGCGCAGGTCGAACGGCGCAGTGATGCGCGCCTCGACCAGGGCCTTCAAGCGGGCCTCATCGGCGTCCACCAGCGTGAGTTCGAGCGCCACGTGCGGGCGGATCACTTGCACCGTGCGGTCGGCGTCCTGCTGCAAATGGGTGCGCAGGCTGTCGTGGCGGGCGGCCAGGGTGTCGAAGGCGCGTTGCAAGGCTGCTTGATCCAGCGGGCCCTTGAGGCGCAAGGCGCTGGGCACGTGATAGGCGGCGCTGTGGGGGTCCAGTTGCCAGAGGAACCACTGGCGTTCCTGGGCGTAGGACAGGGCCAGGGGTTGGTCGCGTTCGATGGGTTGGATCTGACTGATCTGCACCTGTGTTTCCCCCAGCGCGCGGACAAAATCGCCAAGCACGGGTTGATCGAACAGGGCTTTCAAGCCCACATCGAGGCCGAGAGCGTGGCGGATGCGCGACACGGCCTGGGTCGCCAGCAGGGAATGCCCGCCCAGTTCGAAGAACTGATCGTTGAGGCCGACCTGCGCCACACCGAGCACCTCGGCCCAGATAGACGCGACCTGTTGTTCGCGCTCGGTGTGCGGCGCGAGGTATTCACGCGCTTGCACGTCGACTGTCGGCAGGGCCTTGCGGTCGAGCTTGCCGTTGGGGCTCAGGGGCATGCGCTCAAGCGCCAGCCACTGTGCCGGGACCATATAGTCCGGCAGGTGCGCGGCCAGATGGGTGCCGAGCACTTCACGCCAATCCTCGGCGGCGTCGTGCAGCACCACGTACGCCACCAGGTATTGGCCATCGACCGCCAGCACAGCGCTCTCGCGCACCGCATCGTGTTCCAGCAGGCGCGCTTCGATTTCCCCCAATTCGATGCGCTGGCCACGCAGTTTGACTTGATGATCGATGCGTCCGGCGTATTCGATCACGCCGTCGTCGCGGTAACGCGCCAGGTCACCCGTGCGGTACAGGCGCTCGCCTTTGACAAACGGATGGGCGATAAAACGCTCGGCGGTCAGCGCCGGGCGACGGTGATACCCGCGCGCCAGGCCGACGCCGCCGAGGTACAACTCGCCCAGCACGCCGACGGGCGCGGGCTCGAAGTGGCTGTCGAGGATGTAGCAACCGAGGTTGGCAATCGGCCGGCCAATCGGCACCGCATCGCGGCCTTCATCGGTGCAGGTCCAGTGGGTCACGTCGATGGCCGCTTCGGTCGGGCCATAGAGGTTATAGAGCCCGGCCTTGGGCAGCTTGGCAAAGACCTGCTGCTGGGCGTCCACCGGCAGCGCTTCACCGCTGCACACGATGCGCTGCAAGGTGTGGCAGGTGGCAACGGTGGGTTCTTGCAGGAACGCCTGCAACATCGATGGCACAAAGTGCAGCGTGGTGATGTGTTCGGCGTCGATCAGGCTGACCAGCTTGGCCGGATCGCGATGATCGCCCGGCGCAGCCACCACCAGGCGTGCGCCGGTCATCAGCGGCCAGAAGAACTCCCACACCGATACGTCGAAGCTGAACGGGGTCTTTTGCAGCACGCTGTCGCTGACGTCCAGCGCGTAGGCTTCCTGCATCCAGTGCAGGCGGTTGGCCAGGGCGGCATGGCGGTTGCCGGCGCCTTTGGGCTGGCCGGTGGAGCCTGAGGTGTAGATCACGTAGGCGAGGTTTTCGCCGTGCAGGTCAATGTTCGGGTTGAGGTCGCTGTAGCCTTCGAAGGTGGATTCGCCCAGCACCAGGGTGTCGAGGGTCGATGGAATCGGCAGCTGCGCCTGCAAATGCGCCTGGGTCAGCAGCAGTTTGACCCCGCTGTCCTCCAGCATGTAGGCCAGGCGTTCGCGTGGGTATTCCGGGTCCAGCGGCACGTAGGCGCCACCGGCCTTGAGCACGGCGAGCAGGCCGACGACCATGTCGATGGAGCGCTCCACTGCCAAGCCGACCAGCACGTCCGGGCCTACACCGGCCTCGATCAAGCGGTGGGCCAGGCGGTTGGCGCGGCGGTTCAGTTCGGCGTAGGTCAGGCGTTGTTGCGCAAACACCAGCGCCGGCGCATCCGGCGTGCGGGCGGCTTGTTCTTCGATCAGTTGATGCACGCAACGTTGCAATGGGTAGTCGCGGGCGGTGGCGTTCCAGGCGTAGACCACCTGTTGGCGTACGGCGGCGGTCAGCGCCGGTACATCCCCCAGGCGCTGAGGTGTTGGCTGGCTCAAGCCGTGCAGCAGGTGCTGGAAGGACTCGGCCAGTTGGCGGATCTCAGCTTCGGCAAACAGCTGCGTATCGAAGCTGAACTCAAACTCCAAACTCGTACCCGCGCCGAGCAAGACGGTGAGCGGATAGTGCGTCTGCTCCAGGTTCTGCACGTTGCTGAAACCAAGCCCAGCGGGCGCGCCATGGGCCAACGCCTCGGACACCGGATAGTTTTCCACCACCAGCAGCGTGTCGAACAGCGCCACACCGCCCGCACCCGCCCAGCGCTGGATGTCGAACAGCGGCGTGTGCTCGTGTTCGCGCAGGCTGAGGTTGAGGGCCTGCACCTGTTGCAACCACTCGCCGACCCACAGTTGCGGGCTCGGCGTGGCAATCACCGGCAAGGTGTTGATGAACAGGCCGACCTGCTGCTCCACCCCCGGCAAACCCGCCGGACGCCCGGAAACGGTAGCACCGAAGGCCACGGTGGCCTGGCCGGTGTGGCGTTGCAGCAACAGCAGCCAGGCCGCTTGCACCAGGGTGTTGAGGGTGACTTTGTGCGACTGCGCAAAAGCTTTGAGCTGCGTGCTGTGCGCCGCGCTCAGGTGCAGGTGTTGGCTGCCCTTGGGCGCTGCAGGCGCCGTCGAGACGCCGCGCGCCAGTTGCGTCGGGGTGTGCAGCGTCGCCAACTGGTCTTTCCAGAACGCTTCGCTGAGGGACGCGTCCTGCGCCTGCAACCAGTCGATGTAGTCACGGTAGTGCCCGTGGATCGCCGGCAAGGGCTGGCCGGCGTAGTGCTGCAAGACTTCGCCGAACAATTGCGCCCGGCTCCAGCCATCCAGCAGGATGTGGTGGTTGGTGTAGATCAGATGGAAACGGTCGGGGCCGGTGCGCACCAGTTTCAGGCTGAGCAGCGGCGCCTGTTCCAGCACAAAACCCTGGGCGCGGGTGGCTTCGCTCAACTCGTCCAACGCCGCTTGCTGATCGGGGCGTGCCTGCCAGTCGTATTCGGCGAATGGCAAGGCCACCTCGCGGTAGACCGCTTGCAAGGCTTGCGCCTGCGCGTCCTGCCAGATGAACCCGGTGCGCAGCATGTCGTGGCGGGCCAGCACCTGTTCCCAGGCCCGCTGGAAGCGCGGCACGTCGAGGCCGTGGATATCGGCACGCAGCTGGCTGACGTAGATGTCGTCCTGGCCTTGCTGGTACAGGCTGTGGAACAGCATGCCCTGTTGCATCGGCGACAGCGGGTACAGGTCCTGCACGCCACGGGGAGCCAGTGCCAACTCATCCAGTTGCGCCTGGGTCAGGCGGGCCAGGGGCACATCGGCCGGAGTCAGGCCGCCGTGTTGCGGGTCGAGGCAGTGGGCGATCAACGCCAGCAGTTCCTGCTGGTAATCATCGGCCAGGCGTTGAATGGTCGAAACCTGGAACATCTCGCGGCTGAAACCCCAGCTCAGGCTCAGTTCACCGCCGTACACCTGCCCTTCCAGCGTCAGCCAGTTGGCCAGCGGCGCCTCGGCGTCCTGGGCCTGGCCGCTGCCTTGTGTGGCAGGGACGAACAGCGCGGACGCGTCGAACTGCCGGTCGAACTGCCCCAGGTAGTTGAAGGTGATGCGCGGCGGCGCCAGGCCCGCCAGGGCTTCGCGGGATTCAGGCGTGCCCAGGTAGCGCAGCAAGCCGTAGCCCAGGCCCTTGTCGGGCACTGCACGCAGTTGTTCCTTGACCGCCTTGATCGCGCTCGACAATTCCCCTTCGGCCTGCAAACGCACGGGGAACAGGCTGGTGAACCAGCCGACGGTGCGGCTCAGGTCGACGCCATCGAACAGGTCTTCGCGACCATGGCCTTCCAGCTGGATCAGTGCCGCGTGCTGGCCGCTCCAACGGCTGAGCACCCGCGCCAGTGCGGTCAGCAACAGGTCGTTGACCTGGGTGCGGTAGGCCGCCGGGGCGTCTTGCAGCAGTTGCCGGGTGTGTTCGGCGTCGAGGCGGATTTCGAGCTTGTCGCCCAGGCGGTTTTGCAGGCCGCCCTGGGGGTTGTCACACGGCAGGTCGGCGTCGACCGACTGCGCCTGCCAGTACGGCAGTTGCGCGTCGAGGCTGTGCGCATGGGCTTGCAACTGCTGCGCCCAGGTTTGATAGGCGCTGGTTTTTGCCGGCAAGGCGACTCTGTTGTAAGCCTGTTGCAGGTCTTCCAGCAGGATGCGCCACGACACGCCGTCGACCACCAGGTGATGGACTACCAACAGCAGGCGCTGGCTGCCATCGGCCAACGTGATCAAGGCGGCACGCAGCAGCGGGCCGTGTTCCAGGTCGAGGCTGCGCTGGGCTCTATCGCACAGGGCGGCCAGTTCGGCATCGCTGCTGGCGTGGGATTGCCACAACGCCGCGTCGGTGACGGCTGCGCCATGGCTTTGCTGCCAGCCATCGACCTGCCGGGCGAAGCGCAGGCGCAAGGCGTCGTGATGGTTAATCACCTGGGTCAACGCCGCTGCAAGGCGCACAGGCTCCAGGGCCTCGCGCGGGGTCAACAGCAGCGACTGGTTCCAGTGCTGACGCGCCGGGATCGCCTGGGCGAAGAAGCCGTGCTGCACCGGGGTGAGGATCACGTCGCCGCTGACCGGGCCTTGATCGATCAGCGCGGCCTGCTCGAAGCTCGCCACCCGCGCCAGGCTGCGCACGCTCTGGTACTGGAACAGGTCGCGCGGGCTGAGACGAATCCCCGCCTGCCGGGCACGGCTGACCACCTGGATGGAGATGATCGAGTCGCCGCCCAGTTCGAAGAAGTTGTCGTCCAGGCCGACTTGCGCGAGGCCCAGCACATCGCGCCAGATCGCGGCCAAAGCGCTTTGCAGCGGGTTTTGCGGGGCGCTGTAGGCCTGTTGCGGCGCGACGTCCGGCAGGGGCAGCGCCTTGCGGTCGAGCTTGCCGTTGGCGGTCACCGGCAGCTTGGCCAGGGCGATGAAGTGGGTCGGCACCATGTATTCCGGCAGGCTGCCGAGCAGCCAGGCCTTGAGGTCGGCGGGCTCATCATTCTCGTGGACGAGGTAAGCGACCAACTGTTTGCCGCCTTGCACCAGCACCACGGCTTCACGCACCGAGGGATGCTGCATCAGGCGCGTCTCGATTTCACCGAGCTCGATGCGCAGGCCGCGCAGCTTGACCTGATGGTCGAGGCGGCCAAGGTATTCGATGACGCCGTCGGCGCGTTGGCGCACGCGGTCGCCGGTGCGGTACAGGCGCTCGCCCGCCAAGAACGGGCTCGGCACAAAGCGCTCGGCGGTCAACGCCGGACGCCGGTGATAACTGCGGGCCAGGCCCGTGCCGCCCAGATACAGCTCGCCGGATATGCCGGCCGGCACCGGGTTGAGCTGGGCGTCGAGCACGTAGGTGGCGAGGTTGGCGATGGGCCGGCCGATGGGCACGCTGTCGGCGCCTTCATCGATGCAGGTCCAGTGGGTGACGTCGATGGCGGCTTCGGTGGGGCCATAGAGGTTGAACAAGCCGGCCTGGGGCAGCTTGGCGAAGACCTGGGTTTGCGCATCCAGCGGCAAGGCTTCGCCGCTGCACACGATGCGCTTGAGGCGGGTGCAGGCGTGCACGCCAGGCTCATGGATAAACGCCTGCAGCATCGACGGCACAAAGTGCAAGGTGGTGATGCCGTGGTGGCCGATGGTCTCGATCAGGCGCGCCGGCTCGCGGTGTTCGCCAGGGGCGGCGACCACCAGGCGGGCGCCGGTCATCAGCGGCCAGAAGAACTCCCACACCGACACGTCAAAGCTGAACGGGGTTTTCTGCAGGACCGCATCACTGTCGTCCAGCGCGTAGGCCTGCTGCATCCAGCACAAGCGGTTGACCAGCGCGCGATGGCTGTTGCCGGCGCCCTTGGGTTTACCGGTGGAGCCCGAGGTGTAGATCACATAGGCGAGGTTCAGCGCCTGGATGGCCACGGCGGGCGATTCGGTGCTGTAGCCGTCGAGCTCGTTTGCGGGCTGGTCCAGGGCAATCACCCGGATGCCTGCGGTGGGCAGTTGCGCCAGCAGGCTGTGCTGGCTGAGCAGCAGCGTGATGCCGCTGTCTTCGATCATGTAGGCCAGGCGTTCCTCGGGATACTCCGGGTCCAGCGGCACATAGGCGCCGCCCGCCTTGAGAATGGCGAGCAGGCCTACCACCATGTCGATGGAACGCTCGATGCAGATACCCACCAGCACGTCCGGGCCGACGCCGTTCTCGCGCAGCAGGTTGGCCAACCGGTTCGCGCGGGCGTCGAGTTGGGCGTAGGTCAGCGTGGTGCTGGCGAACGTCAGCGCCGGGGCATCCGGGGTGCGTTGCACCTGGTCTTCGATCAGGTGATGGATGCCGCGCTCGGTCGGATAGGCCTCGGCGGTGTGGTTCCAGGCGACGACCTGCGCGTGGCGGTCCTCGGCGCTGAGCATCGGCAACTCGCCAATGCGTTGCTCGCCATCGGCGACCATAGCGTGCAGCAGGCTGATCCAGTGTTCGGCCATGCGCGCGATGGAGGGCGCGTCAAACAGGTCGTTGGCGTAGGTCAGCGCCGCATGCAGGGTGCCGGACTTTTCGTAGGTGTCGAGGGTCAGGTCGAACTGGGTGGTGCGGCCCTGCCATTCCACCAAGGCCAGCTCCAGGCCAGAGGCGGTGCGGATGTTGGTGATATCCGCGACCAGCGGCTGGTGGTTGTACATCACCTGGAACAGCGGCGTATGGCTGAGGCTGCGCTCGACTTTCAGCGCTTCCACCAGGCGCTCGAACGGCAACTCCTGATGATCCTGGGCGCCCAGCGCGTGTTCCTTGATGCCTTGCAGCAACTCGCCGACACGGGTCTGCCCGCTGAGTTCGGTGCGCAGCACCTGGGTGTTGACGAAGAAACCGATCAGGCCTTCGACTTCACTGCGGTTGCGGTTGGCGATGGGCACACCGATACGGATATCGCCCTGGCCGGTGTAGCGATGCAACAGCACGTTGAAGGCGCCGAGCAGCAACATGAACAGGGTGACGTTGTGCTGTTGCGCACAGTTGCGGAGTTGTGCGGCCAGCGCGGGGTCGATCGCGAAGTTGTGCCGCGTGCCCTGGTAGCTGGGCATGGCCGGGCGCGAGCGGTCGGTGGGCAATTCCAGCACCGGGTGTTCGTCGCCCAGGCGCGCCTGCCAGTAGTCGAGCTGGCGCGCCTGCTCTCCCGCTTCCAGCCAGCGGCGCTGCCACAGGGCGTAGTCGCTGTATTGGATCGGCAACGGCGGCAGTTGCGGCGCTTCGTTGCGTTCATGGGCGTCGTAGAGGCGGATGAATTCGTCGATCAGCACGTTCATCGACCAGCCATCGGAAACGATGTGGTGCAAGGTCAGCAACAGCACGTGTTCTTGCGTGTCGAGCTTGAGCAGTTGCACGCGCAGCAGCGGGCCGTGCTCCAGGTCGAACGGTTGCAGCGATTGTGCGGTCGCGGCGGCATTGACGGCGGGCTCGCGCTCGGCGGCAGGCAAGGTACTGAAATCCAGGTGGTCGATGACCAGCGAAGTCGGCGCGGCGACTTGCAGCAGGCGCTCATCGGCCTGGCGCTGGAACACGGTGCGCAAGGTTTCGTGCCGCGCCACCAGGCTGGCGAACGCCTGTTCCATGGCCTCCAGGCTCAGCGCGCCCTTGAGCCGCACTGCGCCCGGCAAGTTATAGGCGCCACTGGCCGGGTCCAATTGCCACAGAAACCACATGCGCTGCTGCGCGTAGGACAGCGCCTGGCGATCCTCCGTCTCCACGCCTGCCGGGATCGGAAACCTTGAAAAATCCACGCCTTCTTTCTGCAAGGCTTGCAGGAACAGTTGGCGTTTTTCCAGGGGCAACCCGATAAACCGGCGAGCAAGTTTCAAGGAGTCTTCAGCATTCATTTCTTGGAGTCCGGGGCAATAGGCGGGAAGCACAAAGGCACGTCGTCCCTATAAAACGAACCGGAGAGGGAAAAATTAGCGCGGGGAAGAAGGCCTGTAGCCGGGTGTCATCAAGGGTTACATCAATCCTGGGAAAGGCCGGCGAAGCCGAGCTAGCATTGACGAACACCACTTTTTGCAACTACATTTAGTCGCACGCAGGGAACGCCGTGTCCAAAAATGAAAAGCTGCTCGCCAAACTGCTCAACGAACACATGACATTCACTTGGCCCGATCTCGTGACGCTGCTGCGGCGGCTGGGCTACACACAGATCGAAGGGGCCGGAAGCCGCGTCAAATTCGATATCGGCGACCCGACGGCAATGATCACATTGCACAAGCCTCACCCCGGCAACGAACTGAAACACTACATTCGGCGCCAGATCATCGAACAATTGAAATCAGGAGACCTGATTCAGTGAACAACCAACTGAAACACAAAGGCTACATCGGCTCTATCGAAGCCAGCCTCGAAGACAACTGCCTGTTCGGCAAGATGCTGTTTATCAAGGCACTGGTCAGCTACGAAGGGAAAACCGTCGCCGAGTTGTACGCGGCCTTTCGCGAGGCGGTGGACGACTATCTCGCCACGTGCCAAACCCTTGGGCAAACGCCCGAAAAACCGTGCAAGGGATCGTTCAACGTTCGGGTCGGCCATGACCTGCATTTGGCAGCGGCCCTGGCGGCGACCCGCAAAAAAGTCACACTCAATGATCTGACACGCCAAGCATTGAACGAGTTTTTACAACATCACTGCGCGGAGCCGTTCCCAACGACTGGCTGACTACCCCAACCGCCGATACCCCAGCACCGCTGACCCCAACACCAGCAGCCCCGCCACCAACGCCACCCAGAACCCGCTGGTGGCGCCAAAGTGGTCGATCATCCAGCCGGAGCTGGCAGCGCCAATGGCCACGCCGATGCTCAGGCCAGTAATCAGCCAGGTCATGCCTTCGGTCAGGCGGCTGGGTGGGACGATGCGCTCCACCAGGGCCATGGACACGATCAGGGTCGGTGCGAAGAACAGGCCGGAGATAAAGATCGCCACGGCCAGGCCAGGGATGTTGGTCACCAGCAACAACGGCAAGGTGGTCAACGCCGTGGCCACGCCGCAGCACAGAAACTGCTTGGGCAGCGGCGCCTTGAGCTTGAGCGTGCCAAAGGCCAACCCCGCCAGGCACGAGCCGATGGCGTACACCGACAGTACGATGCTCGCCGCCGCCGGCTGGCCCTGGTGCTGGGCGAAGGCCACGCTGACCACGTCCACCACGCCGACGATCACGCCCATGGCCAGCAGCAGGATCATCAGGATCAGCACCGAGGGCGACGCGATCAACCAACCGCTGTGGTGATCGTGGTGCGCATGCACGGGCGGCTCGGTTTCGCGCTGCAGCACAAAGGTGGTGACCCCCACCGCCAACAACAACGCGGCGACCAACGGCCCGGCTTCCGGGAACAGCACCACGCTCAGGCCCACCGAGATCGGCGGGCCGATGATAAAGCACACTTCATCCAGTACCGATTCCAGGGCAAACGCCGTTTGCAGTTGTGGTTGCCCGCGGTACAACTCGGTCCAGCGCGCCCGCACCATGGCTGACATATTCGGCATGCAGCCGGCCAGGGCGGCGAACAGGAACAACGTCCAGCTCGGCGCCTGCAAACGGGTGCACAGCAGCACCATCAACAAACCGCCACCACCGATCAACGCGGCGATGGGCAGCACCCGGCCCTGGCCGTAACGGTCCACCAACCGCGAAACCTGCGGCGCACAAAACGCCGTGGCCAACGCAAACACCGCCGCCACCGAGCCCGCCAGGCCATAGCCGCCGTGCACCTGGGCGAGCATGGTAATCAGGCCGATGCCGGTCATCGACACCGGCATGCGCGCAAGCATGCCGGCCAGTACAAAAGCCCGGGCGCCTGGAACCTGGAACAACGCGGCGTAGGGGTTTGCCATCTCTCTTGACCTCTTCCTCTGTGCCTTGGGGCTTGCCATCTGAAGCCAGCAAGGCAAAATACATACGGTGCGTATGTGGCGAATCATGCTTAACATACGCAGCGTATGTCAATCACTCACTTGCCCATAACGAGCCACCCCATGAGCCGAGCCCGCGCTGAAATGATCGAAGACACCCGTGCCCGGCTGATCGCCAGCGCCCGCCAGGCGTTCGCCACACAAGGGTATGCCAACACCTCGATGGACGACTTTACCGCCCGCGCCGGGCTGACCCGTGGTGCTTTGTACCATCACTTCGGTGACAAGAAAGGTCTGTTGGCCGCCGTGGTCGCGCAACTCGACAGCGAGATGGATACGCGCTTGCAGCACATCACCGACCACGCCACAGACTCCTGGGCCGGTTTTTGCGAACGCTGCCGAACGTACCTGGGCATGGCCCAGGATGGCGAGATCCAGCGCATCGTATTGCAAGACGCCCCGGCGGTGCTGGGAGAGACCGGTTCCCAGCAACACTGCGTGGCCTCCCTGCACCAGCTGCTGGAAGCCTTGATGCAGGCCGGGGTGATCCACCCGGTTCCGAGCCAGGCGCTGGCTCAGTTAATCAATGGCAGCCTGGTCAGCACTGCG
Organism: Pseudomonas sp. 18.1.10; assembly: GCF_024655625.1. Lineage (NCBI taxonomy): Bacteria > Pseudomonadati > Pseudomonadota > Gammaproteobacteria > Pseudomonadales > Pseudomonadaceae > Pseudomonas > Pseudomonas sp. 18.1.10. The sequence continues at coordinate 5,144 of NZ_JANLGL010000103.1, read as the reverse complement.
CTGTGGATCGCCCGCGATGAAAACCCGGACGCGCGCCTGGCAGAAGGCTTGCTGGGCCTGGAGCAACTGCTGCGCGGCCTGAAACTCACACCAAACGCGTAATCTGCTTATGCCGCCACACCAGCCGGTAATACGCGACCTGCAACCCGAGCATCGCCAGGTAGGTCACCGGAAACGCCATCCACACGCCTTCCAGGCCGAAGTGCGCGTTGAACAGGTACGCCATCGGCAACTCCACGCACAGCACGCAGAAGATCGAGATCGCCACCGGCATCAACACCACGCCGCTGGCGCGCATGATGCCGCCGACCACCGCCTGGAAACCGAACACCAGGATGCTCCACAGCATGATATGCAGCAGGTGCTCGGCGTTGACCCGCGCCGTGTCGTCGGTGATGAACAAACCCAGTAGCCAGTGCGACAGCCCATAGCCGAGCACGATCAGGCCACCTGTAAGGCAGGTGTTTATCAGCAGCCCGGTGCGCAGGATCGGCCCGATACGCTCCAGGCGCCCTGCGCCAATGGCCTGGGCACCGAGGATCGACGCAGTGATGGCAATCGACAGCGCCGGGAACTGCACGTAATTGACGATCTGCGTCACCGCACCATAGGCCGCCGTCGCCTGGGAGCCGTGGCCGTTGACCAGGGCGAGGATGACCAGTTCCGACAGCGACAGCACCACCATCTGTAAGCCGGTAGGCAGGCCGATGCGCAGGACTTTGCCGAGGATCACGCGGTCCAGGCGCAAGGCCGCGAGCAGTTCGCGGTCGGGCGCCATCACATGCTTTTTATGGCGCAGGCGCAGGATCAGAAACAACATGGCCAAGGCGTTGCCCACCAGCCCGGCGAACACCGCACTCTGGATGCCCATGGGCGGCAGGCCGATCCAGCCGCGAATCAGCGCCGGGGTCAGCAACAAGCCCACCAGGGTGGAAACCACCAGCGCCAGCAGCGGCGAAACCGTGTCGCTGACCCCGCGCAACAACTGGGTATACAGGATAAAAACCAGCAGCAGCGGCATGATTAACATCATCATCTGCGCATAGCCCACCGCATCGTCCAACACGTCAATCGGCGTGCCCAATGCTTGCAACGCCGGGCGCGCAAACAGGCTGCCGAGCACCGCCGCGACCACGCCCACCAACGCGCCCAGGGTCAGGGTGGCGCCGGTTATCACCTTGACCAACCCAGTCTCCTGCGCGCCCCAGGCCTGGCCGATCAGCACCGAAGCACCGGCCCCCAGGCCAATCACCAGGGCAATAAAGAAAAACACAATGGGGAACATCCCCGACACCGCCGCCAGCGCCTGGGTGCCGAGCATTTGCCCGACATAGATGCCGTTGAGCGTGCCGGAAAAGCTTTGCAGGAAGTTGGACAGCACCATCGGTGCCAGAAAGATCAGGTAGATCTGCCACAACGGCCGTTGCTGGGTGACTTCCATGGGGGTTCGAATCCGTGAATTAGGGTTGGGCGGCAAAGGCATTGCGCGACAGCCAGGCCAGGTACGTCTGCACGTCCAGCGGCCAGTGCGCGATCTTGTGGGCAAAGTCTGCGGCGTCCCCGGCAAACAGCGCGCGCGAGGCATCTTCAAAACCGGGCAGGTTGCCACCGATGGCACTCATGAAACGATAGCTGGCCTCCTTGGCCTGGCGTATCTGATCGCGGGAGGCGTGCACGTTGCGAGCGTCATCCACCAACCGGCGCAACGCGGCGGAGGCGCCACCCCGTTGCTGACCCAGCCATTCCCAGTGGCGTGGCAACAAGGTGACTTCGCGCGCGACCACGCCCAGCTTTGGCCGCCCTACCGAAGGAGCGGCGGGCGGCTCGTCAGCCGCCACGGCCTGCGCTGGCTGATCCGGCGCATAACCCGCCGGCCAGGGGTAATCGACCTGGGTGCCAGTGACATCATCGAATACCAGGAAACTGCCGGTGGCCAGGTCAAGGCCTGACAGCGTGTGGGCCACATCGGCGTAGGAACCCGCCGCCACGCGTTGATGGCTGACGAAGGCGGTGCACAGGGGAATGTTTGACGTAGACATTGATTATCACCCGGGTGTTATTTGTTTTACCCGGGTTATATTAATCGAAATTTTGCAGCTTGCAAGTGCATTGACGCAGACGCGGAGCGTCAAGGGCTGCATTACCACGCAGAGCGTGGGAACGATCATCAGTGCGGAGTAATCGGCAGTGCGCGTTTGTGGGTGGTGTTGGCATACGCGGTTTCCACGATTCCCCTCACCCGCTCGCTCACCGGTTGCCCCATGAGGTAGGCGTCGATCTCTGCGTAGGTGCAGCCGTAGGCGTGTTCATCCAACTTGCCCGGCAGCAATTCTTCCAGGTCGGCGGTCGGGTGTTTGTGCACCAGGGTGTCCGGCGCGCCCAGGGCCGTGGCCAGCAGGCGCACTTGGGTTTTGGTCAGGCCGGACAGCGGCGCGAGGTCGCAGGCGCCATCGCCGAATTTGGTGAAAAAACCCATCAGCGCTTCGGCGCCATGGTCGGTGCCGACGACCAGGCCGTGGTGCAGGTTGGCCACGGCGTATTGCGCGATCATCCGCGTACGTGCCTTGACGTTGCCTTTGATGAAGTCGACGTGGGCGGCACTGGCAGCGATGTTTAGGGTGTCGAGCTGGTACAGAATGGATAAAGCGTTGCCTACGAAGCCGGCGAATACCGCGCGCTGGTTGCCCAGCGACGGCAAGCCGAACCAGCCATGGCGAATTATCGAGAATCACCCTACGGCATACCTATACGGTGCAGGGAGAGTATCTGATCGCTCCTACGCTCTATGAGGATATGAGCAACCCCGCAGACCCCACGCTTACGTGCGTCGAGCAGCCCGAACAGCCATGGAAACTTGCAATTCTCCCGATCATCGCTGAGGCCCAGGCACAGCATGATCCGAATTCGCGGTTGGGTTGTAGCAACGAACTCCAGAAATAGGTTTCCGACCATCGGTCAGTACTTACGCACTCGTTGTGGTTCACCGCGGCAGCGCTAATTGCCTCAAACAGGCTAGATAGAGCAATTCACGCATGCTGAGAGGGACACTTATCGGAGGCATTACTTTTTGGTACCTGTTAAAAATGACAGTTGCAGCAGCACCCACTCTAGGATCAACTCATTTCCAATACCAGCACACAGAGCTTATATACGGTGTAAAAACAACCTCCTAGGGATGGACTGACTATGCGCTTGATGTATCGGTACACACTCGCTGCCTTAATGCTGACTAACGCATCAATGGCCAATGCAGCAATGTTCGTTGATTACGTCCATGTAGCCGGGGCTCAGTGTATTGGGACCTCCATTAACGACAGCGGCCAAGCCGTCGGCAACTGTCTTCTCCCAAGTGCCAGCGCAAACAATGTACCGTGGGTTGCCACTGCACCAGGAGGTTCTCTGCAACCGCTTGCTGCGTTGGTTTCAGGACAACCATGCAGAGTCGGAGGCATTACCAATAGTGGCTGGATAGTGGGCGACTGCTCTGATGCCTCCAATATTGAGTTTTCTGTGATCTGGTCCACTAGCAATCCCGGTACTACCCCGACAAAGCTTAATCCTTTACCAAGAACCCTTCTCTTTCCGTTGCTGAGACCAGCCGACGTCCAAACTCATGCCATTACGCTGAGTCAACAGGGCGCCGTCTTGGCGCAAAGTATCAGCGCCAGCGGCAATCAAACGGTAGTGCTGTATATCCCTGGGAGCGGAACACCGATACGTATTTCAACGTTCGGTGACAACTGCGCCGGGATTGATGTAAACAGCACCCTGATTTATGGTTACCCGAGTTTGCTCATGAACTGCCTGGGCACTAACGCCAAACCTGTTCCAACTGTCGCGACACGTGGTGTGAGCGGATATAACCTCAACGTGTTACCTGTGCCCACAGACGCCAGTTACTGCTTGGCGGCTGGGATGAATGATCAAAGTCAGATCGTAGGTACCTGCGTTTTCCCCGACTCGGACGATCACGTCCCACAAACGGCTTTCTGGGCCACACCTTCCAGTCTACCCAAACTGCTGACGTTACCCCTGAACGCAAAAAACCAAGGTATCGCAATCAATAACGCCGGGCATATATTGGCTCGACGCGGTGACTCAACCGGCATCCCACAGAATCTATTCTGGGGAGATCCTAAGGACAGTTTTGGCATCCGTCCGATTGTGCCACTGCCAGGAAGCATCACCACCAAAGCCGTGGATTTTGCACACAACGACACTATCGTTTTGACCTGCGAAAACAGCGCGCAATACACCACAGCCTGCACTTGGACACCTGATGAAGGCACCCAGGCATTGGCGCCCATAAATGGCGGACTAAAAAGTCAACTAACTAGTATCTCCCCTACTGGAAAGTTTGTTGTTGGGGGAACAACAGACACTGCGCAAAACATAAACGCTGCCGCCGCAACGTTGTTCTGAACATGTAAACACGTGCAGATGTATTACTTATGGAGATCCTCAATGACTCGCATCACACACAAACGGCTTAGATCAGGGGCTTTATTTATTTCAATGCTGGGATTTCTAACCGTTGTTACGGAAGCACAAGCAATTATTGACTTCTCACAACCAAATACTTTTCGCAGCATACTAAATGGACGAATACAAGTTAATGCACTTGCCAACGTAATAAATGAAGGAACATTTATCGGGGAGACGAGTGCATTAAATTTTCCAACGGCATTCAAAGCCCAAGACAAATCACAAGCGGGCGGGGGGCTTATGAACCCGTCATTATCAGAACTTCGAGATTTTTAAAGTCTATTTTTTACATGCCAAACTAAACTCACGACTTGGCGACTATTGCCGTTGATGTTCTTTGGCGATGATTTCAGCGCACTGGAGGTAACCACGATTTATCCGCTGGCGCGGCCGGTGTTGAAGACCAGTGTTCGCCAGCGGTTGTTGAAGCTGGCTGAGGCGGGGTATTTGCGGGAGACGGGGCGCAAGAAGCCCGGGGACGGTGGGCGGCCGCAGGCGACGGTCGCGGTTTTGAAGCCTGGGGAGGTTTATTTTTTTGATCGGAGTTTTGCGGAGTAGTGGTTTGGTGGGGTACATATCCGTTTCTTGGGTAACGGCCACTTAGGGTTCCGCCCTTACGGCGGCTCACTTTGGAAAAGCCCCAAAGTAAGCAAAGGGCT
>NZ_JANLGL010000102.1:0-20410 GCF_024655625.1 Pseudomonas sp. 18.1.10 | reverse complement strand
CCCCCCCCCCCCCCCCCCCCCCCCCCCCCCCCCCCCCCCCCCCCCCCCCCCACAAAAAAAAACCGCTTCCGGTGAGGGAAGCGGTTTTGTCTATCTACAACAGCGCGATCAGAACAACTTCAGCGCCGGTGCGTCTTCTTTCAACGGCTCGTTCTTCGCGGTCTGCGCGTTCCAGCCACCGCCGAGGGCCTTGTACAGGTTGACCTCGCTGGTGAGCTGCGCCAGGCGGTCGGTTATCAGCGATTGCTGGGCACTGAACAGTTGGCGCTGGGCGTCGAGGAACGTCAGGTTGCTGTCCACGCCAATGCGGTAGCGACGCTCGGCCAGGCGGTAGTAATCCTGGTTGGCGGCGACGAAACCACGCTGGGCTTCCAGCTGTTCCTTGTAGGTCTCACGCGCGGCGAGGCCGTCGGAGACTTCCTGGAAACCGGTCTGGATGGCCTTCTCGTAGGTCGCCACGTTGATCTCTTTCTGGATCTTCGCGTAGTCCAGGCTGGCGCGCAGGCTGCCGGCGTTGAAGATCGGGATGTTGATCTGCGGGGCGAACGACCAGGTGCCCGAGCCGCCTTTGAACAGGCCGCTCAGGTCCGGGCTCAGGGTGCCGGCGTTGGCCGTCAAACTGATGCTCGGGAAGAACGCTGCACGGGCGGCGCCGATGTTGGCGTTGGCGGCCTTGAGGTTGTACTCGGCTTGCAGGATGTCGGGACGACGTTGCAGCAGGTCCGAGGGCAACCCGGCTGGCACTTCGCTGAGCAGGTTGTCGGCCAGTGGCTGGCTGGCGATATTCGCCGGCAGGCCGGTGCCCAGCAGCAGGGTCAGGCTGTTTTCGTCCTGGGCCACCTGGCGGGTGTAACGGGCCAGGGCAACCCGGGCGTTTTCCACCGAGGTGCGCGCCTGGCTGAGGTCGAGGGCCGAAGCCACGCCGACTTCGTTGCTGCGCGAGGTCAGCTTGTAGCTCTGCTCGAAGGCACCGAGGGTGTCCTGGGTCAGCTTGAGCAGCTCTTTGTCAGCCTGCCAGGTCACGTAGGCCGTGGCCACGTTGGCGACCAGGCTGATCTGCGTGCTGCGGCGGGCTTCTTCGGTGGCGAAGTACTTTTGCAGGGCTTCTTCGCTCAGGCTGCGCACCCGGCCGAACAGGTCCAGCTCATACGCGCTGATCCCGAGGGTGGCCGAATACGAGCTGGTGATGCTCGACTCGCCGGTCTGCGAGGCACGCGCCGGCACCCGCTGGCGGCTGCCGCTGCCATTGGCCGAGACGGCCGGGAACAGGTCGGCGCGCTGGATGCGGTACTGCGCGGCATAGGCGTCGATGTTCAGGGCCGCGACACGCAGGTCGCGGTTGTTCTCCAGGGCAACCTGGATCAGCTGTTGCAGGGCAGGGTCATGGAAAAACTGCTTCCAGCCCTGCTCGGCAGCGGCCTGGTTCGGCGCCTGGGCCGACGAATACGCCGGCCCCTGCGGGAACTGAGCGGCCACCGGCGCTTCAGGGCGCTGATAGTCAGGTATCAGCGAGCAGCCACTGAGCACGAAGGCGGTGACGGCTAAGGAAAGGAGCGACTTGCTCATAGGCCAGCCTCTTTATGGGTTTCAGTAGGTTCAGTCTTTTTACGCTCGCCTGCGGCGGACACGGTTGCAAAGAACAGTGGCACCCAGAAGATCGCCAGGACAGTGGCCGTAATCATACCGCCGATAACGCCGGTACCAATCGCGTGCTGGCTGCCTGAGCCGGCGCCCGAGGAAATCGCCAGCGGCAATACGCCGAGGATGAATGCCATGGACGTCATGATGATCGGCCGCAGACGCATGCGAGATGCCTCGATGGCCGCCTCGACAATGCCTTTGCCTTGCTCGTGCAACTCTTTGGCGAATTCGACGATGAGGATGGCGTTTTTCGCCGCCAGGCCCACCGTCACCAACAAGCCCACCTGGAAGAACACGTCGTTGGACAACCCGCGCATGCTCGTGGCGATCAACGCCCCGACCACACCCAGCGGCACGACCAGCACCACCGCAATCGGGATCGACCAGCTTTCGTACAGTGCCGCGAGGCACAGGAACACCACCAGCAGCGACAGCGCGTACAGCGCCGGCGCCTGGGAGCCGGACAGGCGTTCTTCGTACGACAGACCGGTCCACGCGTAGCCGACACCCGCCGGCAATTGCTTGGCGATGCGTTCGACTTCGGCCATGGCGTCACCGGTGCTGTAGCCCGGTGCCGGGGTGCCGAGGATTTCCATCGCCGCTACACCGTTGTAGCGCGAGAGTTTCGGCGAACCGAAGATCCACTTGCCCGAGGAAATGGCCGACATCGGCACCATCTTCCCGGAGTCGCTGCGCACGAACCATTTGTCCAGGTCTTCCGGCGACATACGCCCAGCGGCCTCGCCCTGCACGTACACCTTCTTCACCCGACCACGGTCGATGAAGTCGTTGACGTAGCTGCCACCCAGGGCAATCGCCAGGGTCTGGTTGATGCTCGACAGGGTGATGCCTTGGGCACTGGCCTTCTCGTCGTCAACGGTCAGCTCGTACTGCGGCTCATCGTTCACGCCGTTGGGACGCACGCCTGCGAGGATCTTGCTTTGTGCGGCCATGCCGAGGAACTGGTTACGCGCTTCCATCAGTTTTTCGTGGCCGACGCCGCCCTGGTCTTGCAGGAACACGTCGAAGCCGGTGGCGTTACCCAACTCCAGTACCGACGGCGGCACGATGGCGAACACCATGGCGTCCTTGAAGGCACCGAAGAAGTAACCCTGGGCACGCTTGGCCACTTCGAACACCGACATGGAGGCGTCACGCTCATCCCATGGCTTGAGCATCACGAACGCCAGGCCCGAGCTCTGGCCACGGCCGGCGAAGTTGAAGCCGTTTACGGTAAATACCGATTTCACAGCCTTGCCTTCGCCTGGCTCGCCTTCCTTGTCGTGCAGCAGGAAGGCGCGCATGTCGTCGATGACTTTTTGCGTGCGTTCAGCCGACGAGCCAACCGGGGTTTGCACCTGGGCGAAGATCACGCCCTGGTCTTCTTCCGGGAGGAACGCGCTTGGAATGCGGGTGAACAACCAGACCATGCCGAGGACGATGACCAGGTACACAAAAAACGCCGGGAATTTGTGCTTGATCATGTTGCCCACGCCGCGCTCGTAGCTCAGTACGCCACGGTCGAAGGTGCGGTTGAACCAGCCGAAGAAACCACGCTTGGGTTGGCCGTGCTTTTCCGGGTCGATCGGCTTGAGCATGGTGGCGCACAGGGCCGGGGTGAAGATCAGGGCAACCAGTACCGACAGCGCCATCGCCGAAACAATGGTGATGGAGAACTGTTTGTAGATCACACCGGTGGAGCCGCCGAAGAAGGCCATTGGCAGCAATACCGCCGACAGCACCAGCGCGATACCCACCAGGGCGCCCTGGATCTGGCCCATGGACTTGACCGTCGCCTCCTTGGGCGACAGGTGTTCCTCGGCCATTACCCGCTCGACGTTTTCCACCACGACGATGGCGTCATCCACCAGCAAGCCGATGGCGAGGATCATGCCGAACATGGTCAGGGTGTTGATGGTGAAGCCGAACGCCGCGAGGATGCCGAACGTACCCAGCAATACCACCGGTACCGTCATGGTGGTGATGATGGTGGCGCGGAAGTTCTGCAGGAACAGGAACATCACCAGGAACACCAGCACGATCGCTTCGACCAGGGTGTGCACGACACCGGAGATCGATTCGGTCACCACTGGGGTGGTGTCATACGGCACCACCGCCTTCATGCCTGGCGGGAAGAACGGTTCCAGGGACGCTACCGTCGCGCGGATCGCCTTGGCGGTGTCCAGGGCGTTGGCGCCCGAGGCGAGCTTGATCGCCATACCGGAAGCCGGCTTGCCGTTGAACTGTGCACTGATGCTGTAGTTCTGGCCGCCCAGTTCGATGCGCGCGACATCACGCAGGCGAACTTGCGAACCATCCGCGTTGACCTTCATCAGGATCTTGCCGAACTCTTCTGCGGTTTGCAGACGGGTCTTGCCGATGATGGTCGCGTTCAGCTGGGTGCCGGGCAGGGCAGGCAGGCCGCCCAGTTGGCCGGTGGCCACCTGTACGTTCTGCGCAGCGATGGCGCTGCTGACGTCGACCGGGGTCAACTGGTAGTTGTTCAGCTTGGCCGGGTCGAGCCAGATACGCATGGCGTACTGCGAACCGAAGACCTGGAAGTCACCCACACCCGCCGTCCGGGAAATCGGGTCCTGGATGTTGGACACGATGTAGTTGGACAGGTCGTCCTTGGTCATGCTGCCGTCTTCCGACACCAGACCGATCACCATCAGGAAGTTCTTCACCGACTTGGTCACGCGGATACCCTGCTGCTGCACTTCTTGCGGCAGCAGTGGGGTCGCCAGGTTCAGCTTGTTCTGCACCTGAACCTGGGCGATGTCCGGGTTGGTACCCTGGTTGAACGTCGCGGTGATGGTCATGCTGCCGTCGGAGTTACTGTCCGAGGCGACATAACGCAGGTTGTCGATACCGTTGAGCTGTTGCTCGATGACCTGCACCACGGTGTCCTGCACGGTTTGTGCGGACGCGCCTGGGTAGGTCACCTGGATGTCGATGGCGGTTGGCGCGATGGCCGGGTATTGGTTGATGGGCAACTTCAGGATCGACAGTGCCCCGACCAGCATGATCACCAGGGCAATTACCCAGGCGAAAATGGGACGGTCGATAAAAAATTTCGACATGGATTACTCCCCTTTGCCCGTAGTGGCAGCAGGAGCAGCAACGGTTCCGGCAGGCTTGGCGTTGTCGGCGTCCTTGACCTTGACTTCGATGCCCGGCTTGATGAATTGCAAGCCTTCGGTAATCACGCGGTCACCGGCGTCGAGGCCTTTTTCCACCAGCCAGTAGGCGCCGGACGTGCGGTTGGCAACCAGGGTGCGTTGCTCGACCTTGTTGTCCTTGTTCACCACCAGCGCGGTCGGGATGCCCTTGATGTCGCGGGTCACGCCTTGCTGCGGGGCGAGGATGGCCTTGCTGTTCACACCGGCTTGCAACTGGGCGTGTACGAACATGCCCGGCAGCAGGGTGTGGTCAGGGTTGGGGAACACGGCGCGCAGGGTCACGGAACCGGTGGTCTGGTCAACCGACACTTCGGAAAATTCCAGTTTGCCGTCCTGGTTGTAGTCGGTACCGTCTTCCAGGGTCAGCTTGACCTTGGCGGCATTGGCGCCGGCTTTTTCCAGCTGGCCGCTTTCCAGGTCGCGGCGCAGTTTCAGCATTTCCGCCGAAGACTGGGTGACGTCGACGTAGATCGGGTCCAGTTGCTGGATCACCGCCATGGCATCGGTCTGGCCATTGCTGACCAGCGCACCTTCGGTCACCGAAGAACGGCCGATACGCCCGGAGATCGGCGCGAAAACCTTGGTGTAGCGCACGTTGATCTGCGCGGTTTGCACGTTGGCTTCGGCGGTCATGCGGTTGGCGACGGCGGTGTCGTATTCCTGGCGGCTGACGGCTTGTTCATCGACCAACTGCTTGTAGCGGTCGGAGATGGACTTGGTCTGGGTCAGGCTGGCTTGTGCGCTTTTCAGGGTGGCGTCATACACCGACGGGTCGATCTGGTAGAGCTGTTGCCCTTCCTTCACGTCGCCGCCTTCCTTGAACAGGCGCTTGAGAATGATGCCGTTGACCTGTGGGCGAACTTCCGCAATGCGGTAGGCGGTGGTGCGGCCTGGCAGCTCGGACGTCAGGGTAAAGGCTTGCGGTTGAATAGTGACCACGCCGACCTGAGGGGTTTGAGCGGGCGGAGCCGCTTCTTCCTTTTTACATCCGCTGAGCAGCGATGCCAGGGCGACGGCAGTGACCAGAGCGGTAACAGCTGGCTTAAGTTGCATGAAGATCCTCGGGTCAGGCGCGCAGGGTGCGCACAAGAAATGTGGAAGGGTAAAAAACAAGCTGTGAGTAGATAAGTAGCTTGCTACGCAATATACTTACGTTCACGGTTGTTTGTAAACTCTTGACAGGCTTCGCGGAATGTTGACAAAGCAACGCCCAAAGCCTCGATTTCATTACGTTCGGCACCCACGATGGTGTCGTCCCACAAATATTCAGATGATCGTTAGCGGCTATTAATTGTGCGTTAACAATCGTCCCAAGTGTCCTGATTGAGGTTTTACTGCCATGGTTCGTCGCACCAAAGAGGAAGCTCAGGAAACGCGCAGCCAGATTCTCCAAGCCGCCGAGCAGGCCTTCTATGAGCGCGGTGTGGCGCGCACCACCCTGGCGGACATCGCCGCGTTGGCGGGCGTGACCCGGGGCGCCATCTATTGGCACTTCAGCAACAAGTCCGACTTGCTCCAGGCGTTGCTCGACACGCTGCACGAGCCGCTGGACGAACTGGCCCGGGCCAGCGAGAGCGAAGACGAACTCGACCCGCTCGGCTGCATGCGCAAGCTGTTGATCCATCTGTTTCATCAAGTGGCCCTGGACCCGAAAACCCGGCGCATCAATGAGATTTTGTTTCATAAGTGCGAATTCACCGATGAAATGTGCGACATGCGCCGGCAGCGCCAGACCCACAGCCTAGAGTGCAATTTGCGTATCGGCTTGACCCTGCGCAATGCAGTGCATCGTGGCCAACTACCGGAAAACCTCGACACTACCCGTGGTGCCGTGTGCATTCATGCCTATATCAACGGGCTGATCGGCCAGTGGCTGCTCGTCCCTGACAGCTTCCAATTGCATCAGGATGCCGAGCGCTGGGTTGACGCCGGGCTCGACATGCTGCGCCTGAGCCCTAGCCTGCGCAATTGAGACAAAATGCGTAATTGCATCAGGTTGTGTCAACAGTAAAGCTTAAGGATGGTCAATCGTCCTTCTGCCTTATTTGTGGGGTGACTTTATATACGCGCTGGCCGGGGGTTGATAGGTAGCCGGCTAAGTATTTTGTAGGGATTTTGTTGCAGGGGTGTGAAGGCGTGTTTCCCTCAGGCCAATCAGATTCAGAAGATGGCTGGCTTTTGTGTGGGAGCGGGCTTGCTCGCGAATGCGGTGGGCCAGTCACCGGATATGTATCTGATACACCGTCTTCGCGAGCAAGCCCGCTCCCACACAAGCCCGCTCCCACAGGGGGAGGTGGTGTGCTTCAGAGCGGCATAAAAAAGCCCCGGTTCTTACGAGCCGGGGCTTTTTGCGTTTCAGGCGATCAGATCGCCAGCGTCGGGTAGTCGATATAGCCGACAGGGCCCTTGCTATAGAACGTATCCGGGCGCGGATCGTTGAGCGGCGCATCGGCTTTCAAGCGTGCAGGCAAGTCCGGGTTGGCAATGAACGGTACGCCCCAGGCCACGGCATCCGCCTTGCCTTCGGCCAGCCACGCGTTGGCGCTGGCCTTGGTGAAGCGTTCGTTGGCGATGTACACGCCGCCAAACGCCTTCTTCAATTGCGGGCCGAGGCTGTCGCCGGCTTCTTTCTCGCGGGAGCAGATGAACGCGATGCCACGCTTGCCCAGTTCGCTGGCCACGTAGGTAAAGGTTTCGGCCAGGTTGTCGTCGCCCATGTCGTGGGAGTCGGCACGCGGTGCCAGGTGCACACCCACGCGGCCGGCGCCCCAGACTTCGATGGCGGCGTCGGTCACTTCCAGCAGCAGGCGTGCGCGGTTTTCCAGGGAGCCGCCGTATTGGTCGGTGCGCTGGTTGGTGCTGCTTTGCAGGAACTGGTCGAGCAGGTAGCCGTTGGCGCCGTGGATTTCCACGCCGTCGAAGCCGGCGGCCTTGGCGTTCTCGGCGCCGGTGCGGTAGGCGTCGACGATGTCGGCGATTTCCGCGGTTTCCAGGGCGCGCGGCGTCGGGTAGTCGGCCAGTGGGCGTACCAGGCTGACGTGGCCCTTGGGCTGGATCGCGCTCGGCGCCACCGGGGTTTCGCCGTTCAGGTACGACTCATGGGAGATACGCCCCACATGCCACAGTTGCAGGAAAATCTTGCCACCCGCGCCGTGGATCGCCTTGGTCACGTTGGCCCAGCCACGCACCTGGTCGTTGGACCAGATGCCCGGCGTGTCCGGGTAACCCACGCCCAGCGGCGTCACCGAGGTGGCTTCGCTGAGGATCAGCCCGGCGGAAGCGCGTTGCACGTAGTACTCGGCCATCAGCGCGTTGGGCACGCGACCGGCGTCGGCACGGCAGCGGGTCAGCGGCGCCATGATGATGCGGTTGGACAGTTCCAGGTCGCCCAGTTTGATCGGGTCGAAAATAGTCGTCATGGGATAACACCTTTCTCTTTGAAGTTGATCAGTGGGTCGCAGGGGCCAGGTCGGCGTCGCCGTTCTGACGGAAAGTAATCAGGGTCACCAGCAGCGCGAGGATCGCCAGGGCGCCAGCGGCCAGAGGCACGCTGGTCAGGCCGAAACCGTGGGCAATCACACTGCCGCCGACCCAGGCGCCGAGGGCGTTACCGATGTTGAAGGCGCCGATGTTCAGGGTGGACACCAGGTTCGGCGCCGCCTTGCCAAAGGTCACCACGTTGATTTGCAGCGCCGGCACGGCGGCGAAGGCGGCGGTGGCCCACAGGAACAGGGTGATTTCCGTCGGGATCACGGCAACGCTGGTCCAGGTCAGCGCGGTGGAGATCACCGCCATGCTGATAAACACGCCGATCAAGGTGGCTGCCAGGCGCTTGTCCGCCAGCTTGCCGCCGATGATGTTGCCCAGGGTCAGGCCCAGGCCGATCAGCAACAGGGTCCAGGTCACGCCTTTGGGCGAGATGCCGGTAACGTCGCCCAGCAGCGGCGCGACGTAGGTGAAGAGGGTGAACATCGACGCGGAGAACAGCGCGGTCATGGTCAGCGACAACCAGATGCCGGCACCCTTGAGGGCCGCGAGTTCGGCGCGCATGTCGAGTTTTTCTTCGTCACGCTTGGCCGGCAGGAAGCGGATCAGGCCGATCAGCGCGATGACACCAATCACGGTGACCGCCCAGAACGTCGAGCGCCAGCCCGCGGCCTGGCCCAGTGCGGTGCCCAGCGGCACACCGAGGACGTTGGCCAGGGTCAAGCCGGTGAACATCAAGGCCACGGCCGATGCGCGCTTGTTGGCCGGCACCAGGTTGGCCGCGACCACCGAACCGATCCCGAAGAACGCACCGTGGCACAGCGCGGTGACCACACGGGCAAACATCAGCACGTTGTAGTCACTGGCCAGGGCGCAGAGCAGGTTGCCGACGATAAAGATGCCCATCAACGCCACCAGTGCCGCCTTGCGTGGCAGCTTGGCGGTGGCCAGTGCCATGAACGGCGCACCAATGGCCACGCCGAGGGCGTAGCCGGTGACCAGCCAGCCGGCGCCGGGGATCGACACGCCGAGGTCCGCCGCCACATCGGGCAACAGGCCCATGATGACGAACTCGGTGGTGCCGATGGCGAAGGCGCTCAGGGCCAGGATGAGTAGCGAGAGGGGCATTAGGGTTTCCTTGTTACAGCGGTGCGCTGAGTTCGGTGATGAGCGCATCGAGGAACGCTTGGATGGTTTCCTCGTTGCGTTTGAAAAAGTGCCACTGCCCGGCCTTCTGGCTGCTGATTAACCCCGCGCGTTGCAACGTCGCCAGGTGGGCCGACACGGTGGACTGGGACAAGCCGCAGCGTTGGTCGATCTGTCCGGCACAGATGCCGTATTCGTGGTTGTGCAGTTGCTCGGGGAATTGCACTTTCGGGTCTTTCAGCCAGTTGAGGATGTCTCGCCGTACTGGGTGCGCCAGGGCTTTTATTATTTCGTCGAGGTCGATGGACATGGCAGGTGCTCGGTGTCTTGAAACGTTATATCGCGATGAGGCGAACCTTAAATCGTTGTATCCCGATATGCCAATATGAATTGGGTCTTAAAGCCGCTCAAATCGGTATATCGGGTTATAACGATACGTTGACGGCAGTGCTAAACTGCGCGGCATGAATTATCTCGCACATCTGCACCTGGGCGGCCAACTTCCTGCACAACTGCTGGGCAGCCTCTATGGCGACTTCGTCAAAGGCCGCCTGCAAGGGCAGTTCAACCCGCAAATCGAAGCGGCGATCCAGCTGCACCGATCCATCGACCGCTTTACCGACAGCCACCCGTTGGTGGGGGAGGCGTTGTCGCGCTTCAGCCTCACCCGCAGGCGTTATGCCGGGATCGTCCTCGATGTGTTTTTCGATCACTGCCTGGCGCGGGACTGGGCGCTGTACGCCGACCAGCCGCTGGAGCGCTTCACCGCGCAGGTGTACCGCGTGCTGGCGGCCGAACCGCAGTTACCGGGGCGGCTGGCGCAGATTGCGCCCTGGATGGCGGCGGATGATTGGTTGGGGTCTTATCGCGAGTTTGCGGTGATGGAACAGGTGTTGCGGGGGATTTCGCGGCGGTTGTCGCAGCCTGAGGAACTCGGACATGCCATGCAGGAATTGCGGGTGTTGTATGAACCGCTGAGTGACGACTTCCGAGTGTTCTATCCGCAGCTACAGGCGTTTGCACAAGCTCAACTGACGACTGAGATCTGAATGTGGGAGCGGGCTTGCTCGCGAAAGCGGTGTATCAGACAGCAGATTTGTAACTGACAGACCGCATTCGCGAGCAAGCCCGCTCCCACATTTTGAACTGTGTTCACTTATGTTCAGGCTGCAAATGCTGGCCGAGCCTCCACCTGCTCAGCCTCCGGCACCGGCCCAAACAACACCTTCTGCACCGCCTGCTGCGCCTGATACGCCAACGCCGCACGTTCCTGCCCGGCACAGGCAATCGGCTTGAGCAGATGAATCTCCACATCGCCCTGGTCATTGGCAAACAAGCGCATCAGGTGCGAGAGCAAATCATCATCGCCAATAAACGGTGCCAGCGGGTCGACCTGGCCCTCGCGCAGATAGCGGATCGCCACGGGTTGCAGTGACACATCCGCGTCAATCGCACTGGCCAGCAAACGCCCGTGGAAGGTGCGCAGGCTGCGCCCGTCGGTGGTGGTGCCTTCGGGGAACATCAGCAGCGGGTGCTGTTGCTCCAGATGGCGGGTCATCTGCTTGCGGATCAGCTGGCTGTCGCCCGAGCCGCGACGGATAAACAAGCTACCGGCCTTCGCCGCCAGCCAGCCTGCCACCGGCCAGGTGCGCACTTCGGCCTTGGACAGAAACGACATCGGCGCCACGGCACCGAGCAACGGGA
Organism: Pseudomonas sp. 18.1.10; assembly: GCF_024655625.1. Taxonomy (NCBI): domain Bacteria; kingdom Pseudomonadati; phylum Pseudomonadota; class Gammaproteobacteria; order Pseudomonadales; family Pseudomonadaceae; genus Pseudomonas; species Pseudomonas sp. 18.1.10. The sequence goes on along the minus strand of NZ_JANLGL010000102.1, from coordinate 9,251 downwards.
TATCCGTCCACGACACGTGATTGCTCACCCACAGCATGGGCTGCGTCGGCAATTCACCGTGCACGCTCACGCGAAAGGGCAGGGCGTTGGTCAACCGTGCCATGAAAAACCGCGACCAGCGCTGGCGCCGCACCATCGAGTTGGCAATGCCCAGGCGCTCGAACAGGCCAAACACACTGGCCATGCTCAAGCCCAGCCCCACCACCACCAGCACGCGGGCAATACGCCCGTACACCCGCAGGCGGCTCATTACATGGCCGCCTTGAAGTGGCGGGCATAACGCGGGCAAAGCTCATCGCGCTTGAGCAGGATGAACACGTCGGCCACCTGGAAATCCTCGTCCCAGCACGGCTCGCCGCAGATCTTCGCGCCCAGGCGCATGTAGGCCTTGAGCAACGGCGGCATTTCCGCGATGACGTTGGACGGCAGGTCCAGGGCCGGCAGGGGTTTCTTCGGTTCGGCGCGCAGGTGTTCGTTGCACAGGTAGCGTTCGCGCAGGCGCTGCATGATCGCGTGGGCCTGGATGCCGCCGTCGTGCATCGGGATGCTCGCGCAACCCATCAGGTAGCTGTAGCCGCCCTGGTTCAGCACTTCGGCCAATTCGCCCCACAACACGGCGATGGTGCCGCCGTTGCGGTAGGCCGGATCGACACAGGTGCGGCCGATTTCCAGGATCGGGCCTTGCAGGTGCAGCAAGCCATGCAGGCTGAATTCTTCTTCACTGTAGAACCGGCCCAGGGTGCTGGCGGCCGCGTGGTCGAGCAAACGGGTAGTGGCCACCAGGCGCCCGCTGTTCAAGTCCCGCACGCCGATGTGGCTGCAGTGAACATCATAGTCATCCATGTCCAGACCCAGTTCCGCGCCTTTCAGCTTGGCGTTGAACTCGCCGCTGAACACGTTGAACCGCAAGGCCTGGGCTTCCTGCAACGCCTGTGCGCCAACCAGGCGTTCGGCTTGCAGACGGCGTTCATTGCCGGTGTCGCTGATGCGGGCGATCTGAGTCATGGCGAGTCTCCGAGTGCCGGCCACGATTTCGGCCGGTCGACTTTGTTGTCCAAACTCAGGCTATGGAGGCCCGGTGTCATCTCCATGAACTTATGGTGACGCTTGAATGACAGCCCCTCCTGTCGCAAATCTGTCATCACCCTCGGCTAGGCTCGCGGGCTTGAATGCCCCCGTTGAGTCCGCGTCCATGGTCAGAGGCTTGTTGTGTGTTGTGCTGTTGTCTGTCACCGCGGCCGCCCACGCCGAAACCTGGCCCGGCAAGGAGTGGGCCAAAGGCACACCGATCGCAGGCCCCGCTGTCGATGCCCTGGACACCTACGCGTTCCCCCCGCGTGATGACGAAACCCGCCAGGGCGTCCGTACCGATGCGCTGCTGGTGATCCGCGATGGTGAAATCATCTATGAGCGTTATGCCGCGCCAACCACGGCCAGCACGCCGCACCTCACGTGGTCTGTCAGTAAAAGCCTGATGGCGACGGTGTTGGGCGTGGCCTATGGCGAAAACCGCTTCAAGCTGACCGATCCCGCCGCGCGTTTCTATCCGCCGATGAAGCAGCATCCCACAGTCACCATGGCTGACCTGTTGCACTGGGCCTCGGGCCTGGACTGGCAGGAAGACTACGAATACGCCCCGCTGAAATCCTCGGTGGTGGCGATGCTCTACACCCGAGGGCGCAGTGATATGGCCGAGTTCGCCGCCGATAGCAACGCCGCCAGCGCGCCGGGCCAGGCGTTCCGCTACTCCAGCGGCGATAGCAACATCCTGTCCGCCACCCTTAAAGGCATGCTCGGCCACAAGGCCTACATGAGTTATCCGTGGGATGCGTTGTTCAAACCATTGGGCATCCGTAATGCCACCTGGGAAACCGACGCCGATGAAACCTTCGTCGCTTCGTCCTACGCCTACCTCACCGCCCGCGACCTGGCGCGTGTCGGTTTGTTGATGGCGCGAGACGGCCGCTGGGGAGAGCAACAATTGCTACCCAAAGACTGGGTCGCCTTCAACCGCCAGCCTTTCGATAAGTACAAAGCCGGACAGGACGAAGCCGCGCCCGGTGGCCATTGGTGGCTCAACAAAGGCCCATCGAGACCCTGGCCCGATGCGCCCGCCGACACCTTCGCCGCCCTCGGCCATTGGGGGCAGGCGCTGTACGTGTTGCCCGCCGAACGCCTGGTGATCGTGCGCTACGGCGATGACCGCGACGGCAGTTACCGCCACAACGAATTGCTCAAGCGCGTGCTGGCGGCGGTGCAGCCATGATCCGGCGTCGGCCGTTTACCAGTCTGCTGCTGGTGTTGTTGCTCGCGCTGGTGGGCTGGGTGTGGCACGAACGGGTCAACCTGCAAGCCTTTCCCGACATCATTGCGGCGTACACGGCCAAGGAGTATTGCTCGTGCCGGTATGTGGCGAACAACCCGGCCGACTATTGCCGGGGTTACGTGAAGCAGTACGTGCCGACCAGCGAGTTCAGCGATAACCCCGAGCGCAGTGAAGTCACTGCCAGCGGCATGGGGCGTACCCACACCGCGCGCTGGCTCGGCGACCGCCAGGGCTGTCGCTTGAACCCCTGACACACCTCATACCCCCTGTGGGAGCGGGCTTGCTCGCGAAAGCGGTGGGTCAGTCAACTATTCAATGTCTGACACTACGCCTTCGCGAGCAAGCCCGCTCCCACACTAGTCTGCATTCACATCGGATTTGCGCCGCTTGTGACATTGCGCTTAAGGTTCGTGCAGGTTTTTCGCCCCACGAGTCTTTAATGTCTATCAAACCCCTGGCCTTCGCCCTGCTGGCCGCCGCTGCCGTGCCTGCCCATGCCGACTGGTACCTGGATAACGAATCTTCACGCCTGTCCTTTGTCACCACCAAGAACACCGACATCGCCGAAGTGCAGCGCTTTTTGGTGTTGCACGGCAAGGTCGACGGCGCTGGCGCCGCGCAGGTGGAAGTGGAGCTGGAGTCGGTCAACAGTGGTATCCCGCTGCGCGACGAACGTATGCGCAATGACCTGTTCCAGATCAAGACCTTCCCCGACGCGCTGATCCGCGCGCAGATCAACCTGCAACCGATCAATGACCTGGCCGCCGGCGCGCAGTTGGAACTGCGCCTGCCCTTGAGCGTGACCCTGCACGGCAAGACGCAGACCTACAGCGCCGAGCTGCTCGCCACGCGCCTGGATGACCGGCGCTTCCAGGTGGTGACCCTGGAGCCGGTGGTGCTGCATGCCGAGGATTTTGATTTGATGCCGGGTGTCGCCAGCTTGCGCAAGGCGGCTGGTCTGGCGTCCATCAGTTTGTCGGTGCCGGTGGGTGCGGTGCTGATCTTCACGGCGCGCTGACCATGAGCGGCGCAGTGTTCCCGTGGCGCAGCGCCAACCGCTTCGAGTTGTTGATCGACGGGCCGAATTTCTTCCCGCAGATGCTGGTGGGCATTGCCCGCGCTGAGCGCCAGGTGGATCTGGAGTTGTACCTGGTGGAAGCCGGGGCCTGTGCCGACGCCTTGGTCCAGGCGCTGGTGCTGGCTGCCGAGCGCGGCGTGCAGGTGCGCTGCCTGTTTGATGACTACGGCAGCCTGGCGTTTACCCTCGGCCTGCGCAAGCGCCTGACCGACGCGGGTGTGGCGCTGCGGTTCTACAATCGCCTCAGCTGGCGGCGGTGGATGCGCAACCTGTACCGCGATCACCGCAAGTTGTTGCTGATCGACCAGCGCAGCGCCTTTGTCGGCGGTACGGGCGTGACCGATGAATTCTGGACCCCGGGCAATGACACGGCCGACTGGCATGAAGTGATGGTGCAGATGGACGGCCCGTTGGTGCAGGACTGGCAGGCGCTGTTCGACCGCCAATGGCACGCCAACGCTGCGCGCCGGGAGTGGAAGCCCGCGACCCGTTTCGGTTTGCCACGCTTGCCCAAGATGCCCGCCACGGGGCCGGGCCTGGGCCGTGTCGCCTATGCCGACGCCCGCCAGCACCGCGACATTTTGCAATCCTTGATCCGCGCGTTGAACAGCGGCCAGCAACGTATCTGGTTGGCCACGCCGTACTTCCTGCCGACCTGGGGCGTACGTCGCGCCTTGCGCCGTGCCGCCGGACGCGGGGTGGATGTGCGCTTGCTGCTCACCGGGCCGCGCACCGATCACCCGTCCGTGCGGTATGCCGGGCACCGGTATTACCCGCGCCTGCTGCGTTCGGGGGTGCAGATCTTTGAATACCAGCCGTGCTTTTTGCACCTGAAAATGGTGCTGGTGGACGATTGGGTCAGTGTGGGGTCGTGCAATTTCGATCACTGGAACCTGCGCTTCAACCTGGACGCCAACCTGGAAGCGTTGGACCCTGAGTTGACGCAGGCAGTGGCGGGCAGTTTCGAGCGGGATTTCGCGCAGAGCCTGGCAGTGAGCCTGGAGGTGTGGCAATCGCGGCCGTTGTGGCGGCGGGTGAAGCAGCGGGTGTGGGGGTGGATTGATCGGTTGGTGGTGAACCTGTTGGATAGACGCGGCTAGTCGGCTCAACTCGATCTAAATGTGGGAGCGGCGGTGCGACGATTCGACTTGCTCGCGAAGGCGGAGTGTCAGTCACCGAAGATGTTGACTGATCCACTGCATTCGCGAGCAAGCCCGCTCCCACATTTTTTAACCGCGTACTGTTTTAGAGCAGCTCAAAGGTCTGCTGCTGCACATCCTGGGAATCCAACCCAATCTGCACATTGAACTCACCCGGCTCTGCCGCGAACTTGAGCTGGGTGTTGTAGAACTTCAAGTCTTCCTCGGTGATGGTGAAGTGCAACGTGCGCTCTTCACCGGCCTTGAGCATGACCTTCTGGAAGTTCTTCAGCTCCTTGATCGGGCGGATCATCGAGCCGGCCACGTCCTGGATATACAGCTGCACCACGGTTTCGCCATCGACCTTGCCGGTGTTTTTCAGGGTGACGCTGGCGTCGAGCTTGCCGGTCTTGTTCAAGGTGGTGGACGACAACGCCATGTCCGACAGGCTGAACGTGGTGTAGCTCAGGCCATAACCAAACGGAAACAGCGGCCCGGTGGTGTCATCGAAGTATTGCGAGGTGTAGTTACCCGGCTTGCCCGGGGTGAACGGCCGGCCAATGGTCAGGTGGTTGTAGTAGGTCGGAATCTGCCCCACCGAACGTGGGAAGGTGATCGGCAGCTTGCCCGACGGGTTGTAGTCGCCAAACAGTACATCGGCGATGGCGTTGCCGCCTTCGGTGCCGGCGAACCAGGTTTCCAGGATCGCGTCGGCCTGTTGGTTTTCTTCCAGGATCGACAGCGGGCGGCCGTTCATCAGCACCAGCACCAACGGCTTGCCGGTGGCTTTCAGGGCCTTTATCAGGTCGCGTTGGCTCTGCGGGATGTTCAGGTCGGTGCGGCTGGAAGATTCGTGGGACATGCCACGGGACTCGCCCACCGCCGCGACGATCACGTCGGCACTCTTGGCGGCTTTCACCGCTTCGTCGATCAACACCTGCGGCGCGCGTTTGTCATCCACCACTTCCGGGGCATCGAAGTTGAGGAAGTTGAGGTAGTCGACCACGGCCTTGTCGTTGGTGATGTTGGCACCACGGGCGTAGATCACTTTGCCTTTTTCACCGATCACCGCGTTCAAGCCGTCCAGCAGGGTGACCGATTGCGCAGGGCGACCAGCGGCGGCCCAGCTGCCCATCATGTCGATCGGGGCCTTGGCCAGCGGGCCGACCAGGGCGATGGTCGCGGACTTTTTCAGCGGCAGCGTTTCGTTCCTGTTTTTCAGCAACACCAGGCTGCGGCGCGCTACGTCGCGGGCGTCGCTGCGGTGCAGGCGGTTGTCGGCGTAGGTGTCGGCCGGGTCATCCTCGGCCTTGCCGATGCGCAGGTACGGGTCCTTGAACAGGCCCATGTCGTACTTGGCGCCGAGCACTTCGCGCACGGCGTTGTCGATGTCGCTCTGTTCGATCTCGCCCGACTTGAGCAGCCCCGGCAATTCCTTGCCGTACAGCGAGTCGTTCATGCTCATGTCGATACCGGCCTTGATCGCCAGTTTCGCGGCTTCACGCCCGTCCTTGGCTACGCCGTGCTTGATAAGCTCGAAAATCGCGCCGTGGTCGCTGACGGTCAGGCCCTTGAAGCCCCAGTCGCGGCGCAGCAAGTCGTTCATCAGCCAGGTGTTGGCGGTGGCGGGCACGCCGTTGATCGAGTTCAGCGCCACCATCACGCCGCCGGAACCGGCCTTGATCGCCGCGTGGTACGGCGGCAGGTAGTCCTGGTACATCTTCACCGGGCTCATATCGACGACGTTGTAGTCGCGGCCGCCTTCCACCGCGCCATACAGGGCGAAGTGCTTGACGCTGGCCATGAGGCTGTCGGCATTCGCCGGGCTTGTGCCCTGGAACGCCTTGACCATCACTTCGGCAATGCGTGAAACCAGGTAGGTGTCCTCGCCGAACCCTTCGGACGTGCGGCCCCAGCGGGGGTCGCGGGAGATATCCACCATCGGCGCAAAGGTGATGTCGAGGCTGTCGGCGGCGGCTTCCTGGGCGGCAATGCGCCCGGAGCGATGGATGGCGTCCATATCCCAGCTGGAGGCCAGGGCCAGGCTGATCGGGAAGATCGTGCGGTGGCCGTGGATCACGTCGTAGGCGAAGAACATCGGGATCTTCAAGCGGCTGCGCATGGCCGCGTCCTGCATCGGACGGTTTTCCGGGCGGGTGATGGAGTTGAACGTGCCACCGATGCGGCCGGCGGCGATTTCCTGGCGGATCAGCTCGCGGGGCATTTCGGGGCCGATGCTGATTAGGCGCAATTGGCCGATCTTTTCATCGAGGGTCATCTGCTTGAGCAGGTCGCTGACAAACGCGTCCTTGTCTTTAAGCGCAGCAGGCTTTGTTTCTGCCCATACGGGGTGACTGGCCAGAGTGGCAACAAGGCCGAGCAAACACAGCTTTTTCATGAATATCCTTTTTCGGCACACTGCCCAGCGAAAACGCGCTGTTCTGCCAAAATGTGGGGGACGTATGTTGTTGTTCGAGTGTTATACCGACAAATGCCGCACACTTCGGAACTCTTATTAGCGGTGGGCATCTTTTTAGCTGATTGATTCGATGCAATCCAGTCGTGGTCGCGGATTATGCCTCACGGCTGCCCAATTCCATCAAGGTTCGCCAGGAGAAACACCATGCAAGCAGCACAAGGTTACCGCTGGGGCTTGAAAACCGCGGCTTTGCTACTGATCGGCAGCGTGCTGAGCGGTTGCGGCATCAACAACATCCCGACCCTCGACGAACAGGCCAAAGCCGCCTGGGGCCAGGTGCAGAACCAGTACCAGCGCCGCGCCGACCTGATCCCCAACCTGGTGGAAGTGGTCAAGGGCTACGCCGCCCATGAGCAAGACACCCTCACCGCCGTGATCGAAGCGCGGGCCAAGGCCACGTCGATCCAGGTGGATGCCAGCACCCTCGACAACCCGGAAAAACTCAAGCAGTTCCAGCAAGCCCAGGACGGCTTGAGCGGTGCCCTCAGCCGGTTGATGGTGGTGTCCGAACGCTACCCGGACCTCAAGGCCAACCAGAACTTCCTGGCCCTGCAATCGCAACTTGAAGGCACCGAAAACCGCATCGCCGTGGCGCGTCGCGACTTTATCCAGGCGGTGCAGGCCTACAACACCGAGATCCGCACCTTCCCCGGCCGTCTGTGGCACAGCGTGATGTACAGCGACTTGCCGATCCGCGCCACGTTTGAAGCCACCAGCGCCGATGCCGATAAAGCACCGCAAGTGAAGTTCAAATAACGCTGCATTGAGGTGTCGATGCGTTTATTACGGATAAGCCTGGCGCTGTGGTTGTTGGCCTGCGTGGGCGTGGCCCAGGCAGCGCTGACGTTCCCGGCGCTGACCGGGCGGGTGGTGGACACTGCCCAGATGATCGACCCGGCCACGCGCGAGCAACTGACCCAGCAATTGCAGGCGCTGGAGCAGACCTCGGGCGACCAGATCGTGGTGGTCACCGTGCCCGACCTGCAAGGCGTGCCCATTGAAGACTTCGGTTATCAACTGGGCCGCCACTGGGGCATCGGCCAGAAGGGCAAGGACAACGGCGCGCTGTTGATCGTCGCCCGCGACGAACGCAAATTGCGCATCGAAGTCGGCTATGGCCTGGAAGGCGTGCTCACCGATGCGCAGTCGTGGGTCATCATCAACCAGGTGATTGCGCCCAAGTTCAAGGCCGGCAACTACAGCCAGGGCATCAGCGACGGCGTGGCGGCGATGGTGCAGGTGGTGGGCGGTGAACCGCTGGCGGTGCCTGCGCATGTGGCGGAGGCCAACTTTGCCAAGGATAATCCGGGGTTTTCCATTGGCCTGTTTATCCTGCTGATCGGCGTGTTGTGGCTGTGCAATCGCCTGGGCCTGCCGGTGGGCGCGATCCTGCTGGCGATCCTCAGCAGCAGCGGTCGCGGTGGCGGTGGGGGCGGCGGCGGTGGTTTCCGCGGCGGCGGTGGCGGCTTCGGCGGCGGCGGGGCATCGGGTGGCTGGTAATGACAATAACTAGAAAAGAGCATCTATAACCATGGCATTACTGACTGAACACGAGCAGCGCCAAGTGGCCGAAGCGATTGCCCGCGTGGAGAAAACCACCGACGCCGAACTGGTGACCGTGCTCGCCGCCCGCGCCGATGACTACGCTTACATCCCGCTGTTGTGGGCGAGTCTGATCGCATTGGTGGTGCCGGGCGTGGTGCATTACCTGTCGGGCTACCTGACCATGTACACCTTGCTGCTGGCGCAATGGGCGACGTTTATCGTGTTGTGCCTGGTGTTTCGCTTGCCCAAGGTCACCACCCGACTGATCCCCCGTTCGGTGCGCCACTGGCGCGCGTCCAACCTGGCGCGGCGCCAGTTCCTGGAGCAGAACCTGCACCACACCCTGGGCAGCACCGGGGTGCTGATCTTTGTCAGCGAAGCGGAACGGTATGTGGAGATCCTGGTGGATGACGGGATTTCCAAGCGCTTGGATGACGGCAGTTGGGATGCCATCGTGCAGGCGTTTACCCAGCAGGTGAAGCAGGGGCAGACGCTGGCCGGGTTTATCGACTGCATCGAGGCGTGTGGCGAGTTGTTGAAGGTGCATGTGCCGGTGACGCAGACGCGTAACGAGCTGCCCAATCGTTTGGTCGTACTCAAGTAATCCAGACAATGCAGTTCTAAATGTGGGAGCGGGCTTGCTCGCGAATGCGGTGGATCAGTTGAAATATCTTTGACTGACAC
>NZ_JANLGL010000101.1:0-20549 GCF_024655625.1 Pseudomonas sp. 18.1.10 | reverse complement strand
TCAGGCATTACATCCGGTGACTGAACCACCGCCTTCGCGAGCAAGCCCGCTCCCACATCGGGAACGATCGAGTGGGGGTCAGTTGACCTTCAGCACCAACTTGCCAAAGTTCTCACCGTTGAACAGCTTCATCAACGTCTCCGGGAACGTCTCCAGCCCTTCCACGATATCTTCCTTGCTCTTGAGCTTGCCCTGGGCCATCCAGCCGCCCATCTCCTGGCCAGCAGCGGCGAAGTTGGCCGCGTGATCCATCACCACAAAGCCTTCCATGCGCGCACGATTGACCAGCAATGACAAATAGTTGGCCGGGCCTTTCACCGCTTCCTTGTTGTTGTACTGGCTGATCGCGCCACAAATCACCACCCGCGCCTTCAGCGCCAGGCGGCTGAGCACCGCGTCGAGAATATCGCCGCCGACGTTATCGAAATACACATCCACGCCCTTCGGACACTCGCGCTTGAGCGCGGCGGGCACGTCTTCGTTTTTGTAGTCGATGGCGGCGTCGAAACCCAGCTCATCCACGAGGAATTTGCACTTGTCGGCGCCGCCGGCAATGCCCACCACGCGGCAGCCTTTGATCTTGGCGATCTGCCCGGCAATGCTGCCCACTGCACCTGCTGCGCCGGAGATCACCACGGTGTCGCCGGCCTTGGGCGCGCCAGTGTCCAGCAAGGCGAAGTAGGCGGTCATGCCGGTCATGCCCAGTGCCGACAGGTAGCGCGGCAACGGCGCCAGCTTGGGATCGACCTTGTAGAAGCCGCGTGGCTCACCGAGGAAGTAATCCTGCACGCCCAGAGCGCCGTTGACGTAATCGCCGACGGCAAACTTGGGGTTGTTTGACGCAATCACTTCCCCCACGCCCAGTGCGCGCATCACTTCGCCGATGCCCACCGGCGGGATGTAGGACTTGCCTTCATTCATCCAGCCACGCATGGCCGGGTCGAGGGACAGGTATTCATTGCGCACCAGCACTTGCCCGTCCTGCGGCGTGCCCACCGGGACTTCCTGATAGGTGAAGGTGTCCCTCGTGGCGGCACCGACCGGGCGTTTGGCGAGCAGAAATTGGCGGTTGGTCTGGGCAGTCATGGCAGGGACTCTTTTAGAAATGAACCATGATTGATAGACCCAGAATGGTTTGGGAGCAAGGTTCACCGGCCGCTGCGAATGCCCTTCGATAGGCTGGGCTGATAGTCACGCCCGTGGCGTTATCACTGTGATCCATGCAGCGCCAACCGGCCTTCTGATAGTGCTGACGCGCCCGTCGCGGCGTTGGCTAGACTCGCCCCACGGCTATTTCTCCCAAAGGACATCCCCCATGAGCATGACGTTTTCCGGCCAGGTCGCCCTGGTGACAGGCGCCGCCGCCGGTATTGGCCGCGCCACCGCGCTGGCGTTCGCCGCCGAAGGCTTGAAGGTAGTCGTCGCCGACCTGGATGAGGCGGGCGGCGAGGGCACTGTGGCGCTGATCCAGCAGGCGGGCGGTGAAGCGCTGTTTGTGCGCTGCAACGTCACCCTGGAAGCGGATGTGCAGCAACTGATGGCGCGCACGGTCGCCGCCTATGGTCGCCTGGACTACGCCTTCAACAATGCCGGCATCGAGATTGAAAAGGGCAAGCTGGCCGACGGCAGCCTGGATGAGTTCGACGCGATCATGGGGGTCAACGTCAAAGGCGTATGGCTGTGCATGAAGTATCAGTTGCCGTTGCTACTGGCCCAGGGCGGCGGGGCGATCGTCAATACCGCGTCGGTGGCGGGTTTGGGCGCGGCGCCGAAGATGAGTATTTACGCGGCTTCCAAACATGCGGTGATCGGCCTGACCAAGTCGGCAGCGATTGAGTACGCAAAAAAGCACATCCGCGTGAATGCGGTGTGCCCGGCGGTGATCGACACCGATATGTTCCGCCGTGCCTATGAAGCCGACCCGCGCAAGGCCGATTTCGCTGCGGCCATGCACCCGGTCGGGCGCATCGGCAAGGTTGAGGAAATCGCCGCCGCGGTGCTCTACCTGTGCAGTGACGGTGCTGCCTTCACCACTGGCCAGGCGCTGGCGGTGGACGGTGGTGTGACCGCCATCTAGGACTTGAAAACGCCCCTCCGACTGAAAAGGAATGGGGTGCTGTGGGGCGTTTCTTGAGCTGGCAAAACGCCGTATCGCAATATGTATCAATAGGTGAATAATCTAATTAAATCAATAGATTAGTAATATTTTACGGGCGGTCATCCAGTACTTCTGTGCTTAACTCTTGCGGGTTGAATAACTGACAGTGAATTGGGTGGCTCATGGATTTAGGGATCGATCGACAAGCCCTGGTACCGGTGGTGCAGCAAATCATCAGCGCGGTGGCAGACTGGATTCGCAACAGCGGGGCGAGCCCTGGCACCCGCCTGCCGTCCATCCGCCAAGTGGCCCTCGATAACCTGCTCAGCCAGTCCAGCGTCATCGAGGCATTTGAGCGCATGGTTGCCCAGGGGTTGCTCGCCTCGAAGCCGGGTTCGGGGTTTATCGTGGCCCAGCCCTCGGCCCAGGATGAGCCGCATTGGTATGAAGGCGCGGAGCAGGGTTGGGGGGCATTTACCGACACACCGCTGGGTGAACTGAAACTAGGCTGTGGCTGGCTGCCGGATGCCTGGCGCGAAAGCGATGACATCAGCTACGCGATCCGTGAAGTCAGCCGCACCGACATCGGCGGTGTGTTCAACTACAGCACCCCGCTGGGGTTGCCGGTGCTGCGCGAACAATTGCTCAAGTGCCTGACTCGCATGCACGTGGCCAGCAGCCTCGATTGCATTCTCACCACCCAGGGTGCCAGCCAGGCCCAGGACCTGCTCATACGCGCGCTGCTCAAGCCCGGTGACACGGTGGTGGTCGAAACCCCGGGCTACGGCAATCTCTATCGGCAACTGGCCTTTCAGGGCGTCAAGCTGCTGGAGGTGCCGCGCACCCATGGCGGTCCGGACCTTGCGGTGCTGGAAGCGTTGTTGCAGGTGCATCGACCCAAGTGCGTATTTGTCAGCAGCCTGTATCACAACCCCACCGGCACCTGCCTGAGTCGCACGGTGGCCGAGCGTTTGCTGCAACTGGCCAGGACCGAAGACTTCCTGATCGTTGAAGAGGACGTCTACGGCGACCTGCAACATGCCAGTTGTACGCGCCTGTCGGCGCTACCCCATGATGATCGGGTGATCTACATCTCGAGTTTTTCCAAAACCCTGAGCAGTGCGTTGAGGGTCGGCTACCTCAGCGCCAGCGCGGCGATCATTGCGCAACTGGCCAACCTCAAGACGCTCACCGGCATCGGCACTTCACGCTTTGCGGAAGCAGTGGTCGCGACACTGTTGGCCAACGGCACCTATCGCAAGTGGGTACAGCGCCTGCGCAAGCGCCTGAATACGCAAATGATGGCCACCCTGCAAGTACTGGAAGACGAGGAGTGGGAGGTATTCGCCGTGCCCGCCGGTGGCATGTTCCTGTGGGCGCGTCCTGGTGCGCAGGGGCGCGCGCGGTTGCACGCCAGCGCCCGCCGGCTCGGGGTGTTGCTGTCGCCGGGCGCGCTGTTCAGCCCGACGGGTGAGCCCAGCGATTGGCTGCGGATCAACGTGGCCTATGCGGCTGACCAGCGCGCGCTGGCGTTGTTCCGCGCCATGGGGCCGGCCAGATCGACCTCGACCATTCTGAAAACGACGAGCGTGTAGCTTTTTGCCATTATTGTGGCGCCAACGTCTTGTGTCAGTGGCCCGTGGTTGCGAATCTCGATGCTGGTCAATCGGGCGGGCTGGCAGCTGCCCTTGCAAGAGGGTTCAAGTGCAATGATTTCAGGCGTGCAACGACGTTTCGCCAACCTCGGGATGGCGAAGAAACTGGGCTTGGGCTTCCTCTTGGTGCTGTTGCTGACGGCGCTGGTGGCGGCGATCGGGGTGTGGTCGCTGCAAACCGTGGGGCAGCGTTTTGAAGGTCTCAACAGCATGTCTTCGCTGAACAGCGGCTTGCTCAAGGTGCGCTTGATCGAGCAGGACTACGCGCTGCACGCCGACCCCAAGGCCGTCGACGCCTTGCATGCCAGTGTCGAGGCCTTGGCGGCCCTGGCGGCGAGCCTCAAGGCGCAGTCGGCCGCCAATGTGCCGGCGATGACCGATGTCGAGCAAGCCCTGGCCGCCTACCGCAAGGCGTTCGATGAATTTGTCGAGTTGACCCAGACCAAGGACCAGGCATTGGAGATGGCCAGTTGGTCGGTGTCCAGCGTGGCCAACAACCTCGATGTGTTGCAGGCCGGCCTGGCGGATGACGGCGCCTATGGCCTCAAGGACAGCCAAGGCAAGGAGGGCGCCGAGTTTATCGAGCAGGCGGGGCAGGTCAGCCAGGTGTCGCGCTTGATGTTGCAGGCGATGAACGAGGCCCACGTGCGCCTGGATCAGAGCCGCAAGGGCGAGGAAGACAGCGGCGAACAAGGCAAGATCGAGCAGGCTGATCAGGCGCTGGCCCAGGTCGAGCAATTGAAAACCGCGGTCAAGGACCCTGGCTACCAGACGGTGCTCAACGAAGTGTCCGGGCATATCGCCGCGTTCAGCGAGAAACTCGGTGAATACACCGGCCTGTTGGCGCAGGAAAAGATCGTCTACAAACAACTGCATGAGCGTGCCGAACAGGTGGTCAACCGGGTCAACCAGGCCTATGCCGCCGAAGACCAGTCGATGCAGGCGCAACTGCAGAAAAGCACCTTGCTGATTATCGGTTCATCCGCCCTGGCCCTGTTGGTGGGGTTGATTGCGGCGCTGGTGATTACGCGCTTGATCGTCGCCCCGCTGCGCAGCGTGATCGCCGTCGCGCAGCAGATTGCGGCGGGTGATTTGAGCGGGCGGATGGAGGTCAGCCGCCGCGATGAAATCGGCCAGTTGATGCTGGCGATGCAGCAGATGGGCAATGGTTTGAGTCAGATGGTCAGCGGCTTGCAGGCGGGCATCGAGCAGTTGGCCAGCTCGGCGCAGTCGCTGTCCAGCGTCACCGAGCAGACCAATGTCGAGGTCAGCAGCCAGAAGGAAGAAACCGAGCAGGTGGCCACGGCGATGAACCAGATGACCGCCACCGTGCACGACGTGGCGCGCAACGCCGAACAAGCCGCCCAGGCCGCGCAGACCGCCGACAGCAAGGTGGACAGCGGCCAGCAGGTGGTGCGCCAGAGTTTGCAGCGTATCGAATTGCTCGCCAGCTCCAGTACCAGCGCCAGTGCCAGCATCGACAGCCTCAGTGCCGAAATCCAGAACATCGGCACGGTGCTGGGGGTGATAAAAAGCGTGGCCGAGCAAACCAACCTGCTGGCCCTCAATGCCGCCATCGAAGCCGCCCGTGCCGGGGAACAAGGTCGTGGCTTTGCGGTGGTGGCCGATGAGGTGCGGGCACTGGCCAAACGCACCCAGCAATCCACCGAAGAAATCGAGCGGCTGGTCAGCACCTTGCGCAGCGCGGCGCAGTCGTCGGTGCAGCAGATCCAGCACAGTGGCGAGTTGGTGAAACTGGCGGTGAGCGATGCGTTGGAAACCGAGAGCGCCTTGGGCAGCATCGCCACGGCGGTGTCGTTGATCCAGCAGATGAACCAGCAGATTGCCGCGGCGGCCGAGGAACAAAGCTCGGTGGCCGAAGAGATCAATCGCAGTGTCACCAGCATTCGCGCCAGCGCCGATCAGTCGGCGTTGAGCATGCAGGGCAATGCCGCGTCGAGCATCCAGTTGGCGCAGTTGGGCACGGAACTCAAGGGCATGGTCGGGCACTTCCGCCTGTGATCGCTACACGCCGGTAGCGACCGGGGCGGAAGGCGGTCAGGCGTGGTTGGCGAGGAAGGTCAGCAGCGCCTCATTGACGAAGTCCGGGTTCTCCCGGGCGCTGATATGCCCGGCGTCGGGGATCAGGATCAGGCTGCAACCGATCAACTTGGCCATCTCCCGGGACTCGGCGGGTGGCCGGGGTTTGTCCTGCTCGCCGCACATCACCAGGGTGGTGTCGGCGTCCAGGCGCGGCAGTTGGTCCAGTACATCCTCGCGGCTGAAGATCAGGCGGCCCAATGGCACGATGCTTTGCAGCAGGCGCTCGCGGGGGAAATCCTGCAGTGCCTGGCGAAAGTCCTGATACAGCGCAGACTCGCGGTCGATTTCCGCGCGGAAGAAGATCGGTGCAATCACATCCAGCAACGGCTCGGGAATGGCGCCGGCGTCTTCGATCATCTTGAACAGCGAGAAGTAGTATTGGCGCGTGGCTTCGGGCTCGGCGCCGAGGTGGGTGTCCATCAGCACCAGGCTGTTGATGCGCTCGGGCGCCAGCAGCGCCAGGCGTGCGCCCCACATGCCGCCGACCGACAGGCCCACCAGGTTGACCTGGGCGATGTCCAGGTGGTCGAGCAGCGCCAGGGCCTGGCGGGCAAGGTCGTCGAGGGATTGGGTGCGGGCGGGCAGCGGGCCCGATTGGCCGTGGCCCCACAGCTCGGGGACGATCACGCGGTATTGTTGCGACAGGGCTTCGATCTGCGGCGTCCACATGGTGCGGTCCCACAGGTAGCTCGACCCCAGCAGCACGGCGGGGCCGCTGCCTTGGTCGATATAGTGCAGCGGTTGTCCATCTATCACGGTGACAGGCATAGCAGGCCTCTGACTTCACGGAGTGAGGGGCACTTTTTTACGCGAGAAGGGGGCGGGGCGATAGGTGCAAAGTGATGGCATGTGGCGAACCGGGTTCGCCACAGGGGAGCGGGGACGATCAGTCGTAGATGACTTTCTTTTTCCACTCGGCGTCGGCGTCGACCACCTTCAGGCCTTCGGTCAGTTCGTTGACCTCATCCTCGGCCGGCTTGCTGTTGGTCAAGACCGTGGAGTTGGCGCGGGCCAGTTGTGACTCCAGCAATTGCAGTTGCGCGGCGTAGATCACCGGCTCCGGCTGTTTGCGCAGGTACTGCACGCCACGTTCGAACGCCAGGCGCGCCTGGCCGGGCTGACCCTGTTGCAGGGCATGCTGGCCGAGGTTGTTGAAGAACTCGATGTGCAGCAGCACGAGGATGTGGCGGATTTCCTTGATCCAGTGCTTGGCTTCGTTGGTCGGCAGGAAACCATCCTGGGCGGCGCGGGTGACCTGGCCGTGCAGGGCTTCGAGCAGGAAGCGCACGTCCTTGGCCTTGGCTTCGGTCTGGATCGGTGCCGGCGGGTTGTTCACCGGGATCGATTCGCCCTGGGCAATCAATGCGTTCAGTTCGCTGATGCGGGCCTTGAGCGCTGCACTGGTCTTGTTGAGGTTGAGCAGGCGCTGGTTGACGTTGAGTTCCAGGCGGGTCATCAGCAGCTTGAGCGCCGGGTTCATCAACTGGCCAGGGAACGTCTCGGTGATTTCACCGCAGCGACGCAGGCGATCATTGAGCTCGATCACGGTGCGCTGCTTTTCCAGTTTGTTGTTTTCCACCACGTGGTTCATGTAGCCAATGGCGATCAGGATTACGATCCCGGCTATTACCAGCAGGGTGATCAGGAGTGGTGTCACCGGTGTGACCTCTTTGTAGGGTTTGCAGTGGAGTGTAGTGATTGGGGCATCTGGCGGATAGGACTGATCGACCAGTTACCCGGGTAGATTCTTCTATATAGGTAATCCTTCCCTGCATAGATGCACATTGCCATCATTTGCTGCGGCGAACTATAACGTCTTGTCGTGCGCCAGAATATAGGCGCCAAGGTGCAGACGGGCAGATTGCCTGCCCTGGCCTGGAAAGCAGGGCGAAGTCATTGATTTTAATAAATTTATCCTTGGGGGTTGACGACCTATCAATCCATCCATAGAATGCGCGCCACTTAACGCGGAAAGCACACAGCGAAACGCAGTTAGGGAGTGAAGTTGTACGTGTGTCCCCTTCGTCTAGTGGCCTAGGACACCGCCCTTTCACGGCGGTAACAGGGGTTCGAGTCCCCTAGGGGACGCCATATTGCGGGAATAGCTCAGTTGGTAGAGCACGACCTTGCCAAGGTCGGGGTCGCGAGTTCGAGTCTCGTTTCCCGCTCCAAATTTAAGCAGTGTTGCCTTCGGGTGGTACTGAGTGAAACCAGGGCATGATCTTCGGATCTAATCTCTGGACACTGAAATACACACCATGTGTTTCAGTTGTGTGTCCCCTTCGTCTAGTGGCCTAGGACACCGCCCTTTCACGGCGGTAACAGGGGTTCGAGTCCCCTAGGGGACGCCATTTGCGGGAATAGCTCAGTTGGTAGAGCACGACCTTGCCAAGGTCGGGGTCGCGAGTTCGAGTCTCGTTTCCCGCTCCAATTTAAGCAGTGTTGCCCTCGGGTGGCACTGAGTGAAACCAGGGCATGATCTTCGGATCTAACCTCTGGGCACTGGAATACACACCTTGTGTTCCAGTAGCGTGTCCCCTTCGTCTAGTGGCCTAGGACACCGCCCTTTCACGGCGGTAACAGGGGTTCGAGTCCCCTAGGGGACGCCATTTGCGGGAATAGCTCAGTTGGTAGAGCACGACCTTGCCAAGGTCGGGGTCGCGAGTTCGAGTCTCGTTTCCCGCTCCATATTCAACAAAAACGCCGATCAGCGATGATCGGCGTTTTTGTTTGTGCGCGATTTATTGATCGTTCCCACGCAGAGCGTGGGAACGATCTAGCCCATCAAGATCAGAGCTTCGGCAACTGCCCGACACGCCCCATCATTTCCGTGACGATCTGCAGGTCCAGCAGGAACTGGTCCACCGTCTTGAACTCATTGTCGGTGTGCCCGGTGTACTTCACTTCCGGCCGCGCCAGGCCGAACTGCACGCCATTGGGCAGCTCATGCACGGACGTCGCCCCGGCCGAGGTGCCGAATTTGTGCTCCATGCCCAGGTTTTCACTGGCCACCGCCAACAGCGCCTTGACCCACTCGCCTTCCGGGTTGCGGTACATCGGCTCGGCCACCGAGTAGGTGAAGTCCACCTTGACCTTGGTCTGCTTGTCCCACGCACTCAGCTTGTCGGCAATTTCCTTTTTCAGCGTCTCCGGGGACTTGCCCTTCGGCACCCGCAGGTTCACCGCCAGCTTGAACGCCTTGTCATCCAGGCCGACAAAGGTCAGCGAGGTGGTCAGCGGGCCCATGAAGTCGTCAGCGAAGCCCACGCCCAACTTGCCGCCCAGGTAATCCAGGCCCCAGTTGTCGGACGCATACCGCGCGGCGTCGGTGATGTGGTTGTGCTTGAGGGCGATCTTGCCATCGACGCTGTGGATCAGCTCCAGCATGCGCGCCACCGGGTTGATGCCGGATTCCGGTTCGGAGGAGTGCGCCGAAACGCCGGTCACCGTCAGCTTGACCTCTTTACCAACCACCTTGGCCGTCACCTCGAAGTCGCCACCCTTGTTCTTGGCATACTCAGCGCCGGCTTTTTGCAGGCTGGCTGCGAGTTCGGCGGGCTTGTCGCTGACGAAAGTCGCCACCGAGGCCGACGGAATCTGGTTGGTGGCCATGCCGCCGGTCATTGCGATGATTTCCGCGCCTTTACCTTCGCCTTTACGGCGCGGGAAAGTGGCCATTACGGTGCCATAGCCTTTTTCGGCGATCACCACCGGGTAGCCGCCATCCAGCGCCAGGTTGTACTGCGGCGTCGGGTTGTGTTCGAAGTAATAGGGGATCGCGTCGCCGGACGTTTCCTCGGTGGTATCCACCAACAGCTTGAACGTGCGCGCCAGCGGCAGTTTCTCTTCCTTGATGACCTTCATCGCATACATGGCCACGACGATGCCGTTCTTGTCATCCTCGGTGCCACGGCCGTACATGCGGTCGCCGATCAGCGTGACCTTGAACGGATCGAGCTTGGTGCCGTCCTTGAGCACCCAGTTTTCCGGCGTAACCGGCACCACGTCAGCGTGGGCATGAATGCCGACCACTTCATCGCTGGCGCCTTCCAGGGAAATTTCATACACCCGGTTGTCGACGTTGCGGAAGTTCAGGTTGAAGGCCTTGGCCAAGTCCTGGATCTTTGCGGCGATCTTGAGGAATTCCGGGTTTTTGTACTGCGGCAGGCCGTCGATGTTGAAGGTGGGGATTTCCACCAGTTCGCGCAGGGTTTCGGTGGCCGCCTTGCCGTATTTCACCCGCGTATAAATGCCCAGCAGTCGATTGATTTCGTTCTGCTGGTCGGCGCTCAGGGGTTTGTTATCAAGAAAAGCGTTGATCGCCGGGCCCACGTCGGCGGTCTTGCCCAGGTCGCCCTTGGCCAGGGTGCCGAGGAAACCACGGAAGTCCGTGACGGATGTTTCGTTGAAGCTCTTCAGAATCGCCGTGCTTTGCTCGGCGCTGATGTTGGCGAACGCAGGGGTGGCGATGGCCGAGAGGCTGGCTGCGAACAGGGTGGCAGCCGCCAGTTGCTTGAGAGGGAAGTGCATTGTTGGAGCATTCCTTTGCAGGTAGTGAGTAAGAGGTTTCTGACTAAAGTGTCAGAAACATTTCCACACACTAACACTGCAAAGGAGAGGGTGGGAGACCCGGGTGAGGGAAATTTCCTGCTCCGCTATGCAGCCACTGCGCGCTCAGACGTGGCGACTTTCACGGTAGATGGTTAACCAAATGCAGGGTTTGGGTGAATGTTCCATCGCCGTTGGGCTCGGAGGTCATTTCGCCGGTGAAGCCGGCATATTTTCCCGTGCTACCGAGGACGGCGACTGTGGATTTACCCGCTTCAAGTTCCTGGCCGCCTACGACAATGGTGCCGATGACGGTTTTAGCGGGGTCGAAGAACAGCAGTGTCCATTGGCATTGGCTGTGTACCCCCGGTAGGGTGGTGACGCAGTAGCCACTGTTGCTGCCGATGTCCTGGCGGTCCTGATCCATCAAAGGTTGATCGAATACAAAAAGGTCACCTTGGGAGGGCCCAGCCGGCCCGATATCGACCGCGTTTTTGAGACCGCGCGTACCGTCGGCGAGGGTGATGAGGGTCAGTGTTTGCACGTTGTTGACGCAGGCGCTCAGAGGGATAAGCAACAGCAATAAGTAAGAAAAGCGGAGGGGGGCGGTTTTCATGGTGATGCTCTCATGTGAGTGATCTGAACGCGCAGCACCGCTAAAGCTGCGCTCAGAGAGGGAAAGGCTAGCAAGCGAACGGCATTTTACAAGGTGCCTGGGTGCGGAGCTGGGTACTCGGCGGTCACCTCCAGCGCTCTAGCGTAAGGCCCATCCCACAATTGTTCATGTAATTGCCCCACGCGCTTGGCCATCGCTTCGTTGCGCATCACCACCTCCAGGTTGCGCGAATTATCCAGGTAGCCGCCCAACCAATTGCTGGTGCCAATCCAGGCCACTTGCCCGTCGATCTCCATGGTCTTGCTATGAATCACCCGCGCGTAGGGAATAAACCCTTGCTTGGCTTCAGGCAGGGTGACGATCTTGATTTGCACGTTGGGCAGCACGGCCAGGCTTTTGAGGTAGGGCAGTTCCAGCTTGTCGGTGTTCCAGTTGGACACCATCAGCTTGATCGACACACCCCGTGCCGCCGCTGCACGCACGGCGTTGTCGATAACCGCGTAGTACGGACGGGTGCGATCAGGCCCGTAGGACAGCGGTGCGTAGTCCAGCAGTTGCACGCGCACTTCCTGCTTCGCTTCGCCCAGCAGGCGCGGCAGCTCCAACTGCGAATCGCCGACGCCGGGCGGGTTGTAGCGTTGTGGGCTGGCCACAAGATAGTTGCCGGTACGCGGCGGCTCTTTACCGGCGACGGGCAGCGGCACCGGTTGGTTGGCGGCCAGCGCGGCCTGGGCTTGCCAGTCTTGGTCGAAGATCGCCTGCACTTGGCCAACCACCGCTGTATCGCTGATGCGCAGCCCGGTTTCGTGGATATGTTCGAGGGAGCGCCAGTCGAAATTCTGGCTGCCGACAAACGCCTGTTTGCCGTCCACCACCAGGTATTTGGCGTGGATGATGCCACCGCTCAGTTGGCCGTAGGCCAGCACGCGGAAGGTCAGGTTGGGGATCGCGCGCAAGCGTTCCAGCGTGGACGCTTGCGACAATTTCAGGCCTTTTTCTTCGAGCAGGAAACGAATCTTCACACCGCGTTTGCCGGCGGCTTCCAGGTGTTCGATGACGGTGTCCATCACCGAGCCGGGATGGTCGGCGGCGTAAAACTGGCCGATATCAATGCTGCTCTTGGCCGCGTCAAACAGTTCGATCCACACCGGGCCGGGCTGGCGCAAGTCGTCGGTGCCGAGGGCGGTGTCCACCGGCACGGTGTGCACCAGTTCAAACCCCGCAATTGAAAAGTCCGCCTGGGCCAGCGGACTGAGGAGCAAGCCGGCGAGGCCTGCGATGCGCAATTTCAAGGAGATGGGCATAGGTCTTCCTACCAGGAAAAAAGCGGGCGCATTGCGCGCCCGCTCAAACGATCATGCAGTACGGCTATGCAGCGGCGTCGGTACCAGGTGCGGTACTTCGCTCTGCACACGGGCTCCGGTGGCGGCGCGGATCAGCAGGATTTTCAGCTGGTCGTTGATGCGCTCCAGGCTGTCTTGGAAGAAGTTGTGGAACACCACGCAGAACAGCGCGATCGCGATCCCCAACCCGGTCGCAAACAAGGCCGTACCGATACCACCGGAAATCTGCCCTGGGTCGGACACACCGGCCGACGCCAGCGCCTTGAACGTGTCGATAATGCCGAGGATGGTCCCCAGCAGGCCCAGCAGCGGCGCGGCGGTGGTGATGGTTTCGATGATCCACAGGCTACGGGCCAGTGGTGCGCGCGTCGTCAGGTACTGGGTTTCAATGGCGTCATCCAGGTCCTTGCGCGAGCCATGGCTGGCCTTTTGCGCGAGTACCGGCAACACCATGCTCAACGGCAGGCTGTCGCGACGGGTCAGGCTTTCCGGCAGGTCGCGCTCGCTGTGCACGTTGGCGCCGAGCACCTCGGTCAACGCGCGGGCCTGGCGGCGCACATAGGCGAAGTACAGGCCACGCTCGATGGCGATAAAGATGGCGATGGCCATCGCGGCGTACATCACATAGAAGGTGATGTCGTGGAGCACATTCATGTCCATGTTCCGTTACCTCGCTGTTAGAAATTCGCTTCCAGGGACACCGTCACGGTGCGCTCCAGGCCCACGATGTAGGCCGGGTCGCCGTCGCGGAAACCGCTGTAGCTGGCCGCGTTGGTCTTGGTGGTGTACACGCCGTCCAGGTACTTCTTGTCGAACAGGTTGTCGACGTTCAGGCGCAGGGTCGCGTCCTTGACCACCTTCTTGTCCACCGGCAGGTAGATACCGGCGCCGGCGTTGAACACGGTGCGCCCGGAGATCGCTTCGTCGTTGGTCAGGTCGCCGTAGAGCTTGCTGGTGTACTTGCCGCCGAAGGTGCCGTAGAAGCGCCCGTCGTCGTAGCCGATGTTGGCGGCCAGCATGTTTTTCGGCACGTTGGCGAACTGCTTGCCGCTGGTGGGCAACACGATGGCCTTGCCGGCGTTGTAGACGGTCAGGTCGTCCTGCTGCTCGGCCTTGGTGTAGGTGTAGGAGGTGTAGTAGTTGAAGTGATTGGGCAGCAGGCCGCTCCACTCCAGTTCCAGGCCGCTGTTGTTGACGGAGCCGGCGTTGATGTCGGCGAAGTCGCCGTTGATGTCTTTGGACGAGACCTGGCGATCCTTGAACTGCATGTAGAACAAGGTGGCGGCCACGGTCATGTCGTCACCGGTGAAGCGCCAGCCCAACTCGTGGTTCCAGCTGGTTTCCGGCTTGGAGTTGATCGAGTCCAGGCCCTTGTCGTACAGCACGTAGTTCTGCGGGATGCGCATGTTGCGTGACAGGCTGTAGAACAACTGGTCCTGCTCGTCCAGCTGGTACTTGAGGCCGATGTTGGGCAGCAGCTTGTTGTAGGTCTGGTTACGTTTTTCGGCTTGCTCGGTGAGGCTGCCGTGGTTGGTGCCGTCACGCTTGACGTTCATGTAGGCCAGGCCGGCGACCAGGGTCCAGTCCGGGTTGATGTACCAGGTGTCCTGGGCCCAGACCTTTTGCGCCGGGGTCACGGTGAAGCGGTCGCGACCTTGTACGGTGTTGCCGTTGGCATCGACCACCGAGTCGGCGTCTGGCCAGGTGTCGGTAGGCTTGCCGCTGTTTTTCAAGGCAATGAACGGCTGCGTCTGGCTTTGGCGTGCGCGCTCATACCAGTAGCCGAATTGCAGGCTGTGTTCGCCCAGGTCCCAGTTCAGCTTGGTGGTGATGCCCGGGCGCCAGGTCTGGGTGCGCGAAGGGCGGTAGTACACGCCGGTGGTAGAGGAACCGTCGGCGTTGTATTGCGCGGCGGTCGGCAGGTTGCTCAGGTCGAACACGCCGCCTACGTTGGAGCCGCGGTTGAGCGCATAGCTGGAGGAACCGACGCCGCTGCCATTGCCCCAGTAGTAATACGGGATCACCGACAGGGCCAGGTTGTCGGCCAGCTTGAACTGGGTGTTGAGCACGCCGGTAAAGGTCTGGAACGGGTTCTGCGCCAGGGCGTAGTAGCTGTTGAGCTTGCCGTTGCTGCCCACGGTCGGCGTGGCCGGGTAGGGGTCGTACTTGCGGCCGTTCTGCTGGTACTGGGCCTTGGTCAGTTGGCTGTAACTGTTGTTGTCCTGCTCGTGGTACTTGAGGATCAGGTTGGCGGTGTTGCCGTTGCCGGCGTCGAAGAAGCTGTTCCACTCCACCTTGTCGGCGCGCACCGCGCCCGAACCGCGCCACATCTGGCCTTCGGTGTGGGACGCCGACAGCCAGTTGCTCAGGCCGTTGATCTCGCCGGTGTTGAGCCGCGCGAAGGTCTTGCGTGTGGCGTTGCTGCCCATGACCTGTTTGACAAACGCCCCGGTTTCCTTGGTCGGGCGGATGGTCACGATGCCGATGTTGCCGCCGCTGGAGCCGATGTGCGGGCCGTCGGCTTCTGCCGAGCCCTGGGTGACGAAGATCTGGTCGATGTTTTCCGGGTCGCCCAGCAGGTTGGAATACAGCGCGTAGTTGCCCGAGTCGTTGATCGGCATGCCGTCCACCGACATGCCCACCTGGTCGGAGTTGAGCCCGCGCATGGTGAAGCGAAAGCCCGACAGGCCGGTGTTGTCTTCGCTGGAGATGTTCAGCCCCGGGGTGTACTTGAGCTTGTCCACGGCGTTACCGGTGGCGGTCTGTTTATCCAGCGCCTCCTTGGTCACCGTGGAGCGGCCCTTGATGCTTTCTTCCTGCACCATATAGCCGCCACCTGCCGTGGCCTTGCCCTGTACGCCGATAGTGCCGACGTCGCTGCCGCTGGTGTCGGCCATGGCCATACCGTGGCCCATGCTTGCGGCAACGAGTGCCAGATGAATCCGTGTGAACCTCATCAGTGTCGTCCTGGTGTCGGGTGCTTATTGCACGCTGTAGTTGAAGGTGGCGGTGAAGCGATGCTCATTGCTCCCCCCGAACGCTTGCTCGGGGAACGGTTTGACTTGCTTGATACGACGCAAGCTGTTGGCGGCGGCCCGGTTGAGCAACATGCTCGAGGCCTGGGTCTGCACGCCGGAGTCGAGAACCCGACCCTGGCGATCGACCAGCAACCACACCACCACCTCGCCGGTCGGGCGTTCGAGGGACGCCTGGCGGCCGGTGGGGTATTGCTTGTAGCTGTCCAACTCGTTGCGCAAACCCTTGAGATAACCGCCTTCCAGGGCCTGGCCATCGACCTTCGGCGGCGCGGGCGGGGCCGGTGTTGGCGCGACCTGGGCCACGGCGGCGGGTGCCGGTTTGGCGGCCACCGGTGGCGGGGTGGGCGTCGGCGTGGGTGTTGGCTTGGCGACCACGGGCTTGGGCACCGGTTTGGGCTTGGGCTCAGGTTTTGGCTGCGGTTTGGGCGGCGGTGGCGGCGGGGCCGGTTCGGCCTCTTCGTCCTCGATTACCGGCGGTGGCGGCTCTTGCTCGACCACCGGTTCCGGGACCACCTCCGGCTCCGGCTCGACCAAAGCCAGCTCCACCGCCGACTCGTCATACACCGGCTCGACCTTCAAGGTTTGCGACTGGATGCCCATCGCAATCAGCACCAGGGCGATCACGGCCGGGACGCTGCCCAGCAACTGACGTGCACGAAACAGGACGTACATAATCAGGACTTACGCGTGGCAATGGACACGGAGGTAAAGCCACCCAGGCGCAGGGTGTCCATCACTTCCACCAGGCGCGAAACCTCCACGCCTTTGTCGCTGTTGACGATGATCGTCGACTTGGTATCCGGCTTTTCGGCGGCCTTCAACGCGGGCACCAAGGCCTCGACGGTGAGGTCCTTGCCGTCCAGTTGCAGTTGGCCGGCCAGGCCCAACGTCAGGATGAATTTGTTCTGCGGCTTGAGCTGCTGCGAACTGCTGGCGCTGGGCAATTGGGTCTTCATGCCGAGGGCCGGAATCACGTTCAGGCTCACGAGTACGAAAAACACCAGGAGGAACATCATCACGTCGATCATCGGGATCAATTCGATGTGCGCCTTGCGTTTTTTCGGTTCGTCCCAGGTTCTCATTCCGCTACCCCGTTATTGAATTAGGGGCGACACGCTAACAACCAAAAATGACCGATTGGTTAACTTTAATTGACGTTTTGAGGGCTCTAGGATGGGTCTTACAGACGACTCTTCGGTCATTTTTGCGACGTAACAGAATTGAAATCCAGCAGGGGCATTCTCAGAAACTTTACATCGAGGGCCCTGAGGAATGAGTAGCGAATTGCCACATCTGTCCACCCCGCGCCTGTTATTGCGCGGCCTGGAAATGCATCAGGCCGAGACCCTGTCCACGCTCGCCAACGGGCCGAAAATCGCCGACAACACGGCCAATATTCCGTCGCCCTATACCCTGGAAACGGCGCACACCTTTATCGACAGCATGGCCGCGAAATACCGTGCGGGCGATGTGCTCAGCCTGGGCATGCATCTGCTCGAAACGGGTGAATTGGTCGGCATCGTCAGCCTGCGACTCAACACGCGGCATCGCTACGGGCACCTCGGCGGGTGGGTGGCGGCGCACTGTCGCAACAGGGGCTACGGCGCCGAGGCGGCGCGGGCGGTGATGGATTTTGGCTTCACTGAGCTGGGTTTGCAGCGGGTCGGCAGCCAATGCTTTGGCCGCAACCAGGAGTCGGCGCGGGTGATGGAGAAAATCGGCCTGCGCTTTGAGGGCTGCATGCGCGAGGCGTTTCTCAAGAACGGAGTGTTCGAGGACTTGCTTGGGTTTGCCGTGGTGCGTGAGGACTGGGAGCGTCCCTCGTGAGTGGCGCAGTGGACCATGACCGCCGCCGGATATTGACCGGACTGGCGGTGGGCTCGGCATTTGCGATCCTCAGCCCGTTTGCGCGCAGTGCCGGGGTGGATTATCCGTTCACCCTTGGCGTCGCCAGCGGCGACCCACTGCCGGACGGCTTTGTGATCTGGACGCGGCTGGCGCCGTTGTTCAACGCCGCCGATGGCGGTGGCGGCTTGAGCCGTGCAGTGCCGGTGCGTTGGCAAGTGGCCAGCGATGCGGCGATGACGCGTATCGTGCGTCAGGGCGAGGTCACGGCCGGCCCACGGTTTGCCCACTCGGTACATGTTGAAGTCGCGGGGCTGGAGGCGGGCCGACCGTATTGGTATCAGTTCGCTGGCCTCGGTGCGCAGAGCCCGGTGGGGCAGGCCCGCACGGCGCCGCCGGTGCACGCCAGCGTGGCGGCGCGGGTGGGGTTTGTGTCGTGCTCGCATTGGGAACGCGGATATTTCAGCGCCTATCGTCACCTTGCCGCCGAGCAACCGGACCTGGTGTTTTTTCTCGGTGACTATATCTACGACAGTTCCTACGCGCCGTCGTCAGGCAAAGTCATTCGCTCCCATGGCAGTGGCAACGCCGTAAGCCTCAGCGACTACCGCAATCGCTACGCCCTGTACAAGACCGATCCCGACTTGCAGGCCCTGCACGCCGCGGCCCCCAGCGTCGCGACCTGGGACGATCACGAAGTACAGAATGACTATGCCAACCGCTGGTCCCAGGACCCGAAGATTCCAGCGGCGCAATTTCTCCTACAGCGCGCGGCGGCTTACCAGGCCTATTACGAACATATGCCGCTGCGTGCCAGCAGCCTGCCCAAAGG
This sequence comes from Pseudomonas sp. 18.1.10, assembly GCF_024655625.1. Lineage (NCBI taxonomy): Bacteria > Pseudomonadati > Pseudomonadota > Gammaproteobacteria > Pseudomonadales > Pseudomonadaceae > Pseudomonas > Pseudomonas sp. 18.1.10. The sequence goes on along the minus strand of NZ_JANLGL010000101.1, from coordinate 2,471 downwards.
CGCGGACATGCGCATCTACCGGCGCCTGGACTACGGCCAACTGGCGCGTTTCCATGTGCTCGACGGCCGCCAGTACCGTTCCGAGCAACCGTGCATTGCGGCCAATGGCAGCCACCAAGGGCATCTCGCCGACAATCTCTGCCACGACCTGCGCGACCCTGGCCGTACGATGCTCGGCTGGCAGCAAGAGGCCTGGCTGGATCAGGGTTTTGCACAGTCGAAGGCGCAGTGGAACGTGATCGCCCAGGATTTGCTGGTAGCGCCGCTGATCCAGCGTGACCTGACTGACCACAAACCCGGACGTTGGACCGATGGCTGGGATGGCTACATGGCCAACCGTGCGCGGATGCTGGCGTCCATCCAGCGCAATCGGGTGAAGAACCCGGTGTTCTGGGGCGGGGATATTCATTCGTTCTGGGTCACGGACCTGCACGCGGATGGCAACAACCCCGACTCGCCGGTTGTCGCGACGGAGTTTGTCGGCACCTCGGTGACCTCGGATGGGCCGCCCTTTGAGGCGTTCAGCAAATTGCTACCGCTCAACCCTCATGTGAAGTTTTTCGACAGCCGCCAGCGGGGGTATGTGTCGGTGGAGATTGAGGCGGACAAGATGCTGACGAACTTGCGCGTGATTACCGATCCGCGTGACCCGACGGCCACGGTGGCGACGCTCAAGTCGTTTGTGGTGGAGCCGGGGCGGGCGGGGGCGATTGCCTTGTAAAAAGAATAAAACCCAACTGTGGCCAGGGCATGCCCGCGCACTATGCAATCTCGTAGCGCACCGACAACGTGCCCTTTTTCTCCGATAAGGCCAGGATTGTCACCTGGCCAAGTTCGCTCAGGGCTTGGACGTGGGTACCACCGCAGGCATAGGCCGGCAACTCGCCGAAGCCGACTTCACGGCTGCCGTCTTCCAGGTTCATGTGGCGTGGGTAATCCGCCGCGATCCATTGGTTGATCTGCTGTTGGATCGCGTTGGCGTCCATCTCTTGCGCTACTTCGCCACGGATAAAACTGATCTTGCCTTCGCCCGGCCAGTGATGGGCCTTGATCGGCATCCAGCCGAGCCGTTCGCCGGCGTTGCCGATCAAGTGCCCGGCGGAGTGCAGTCGGGTGTGCAGGTTGCGGCGTTGCGCGTCGACCCGCGCGGTAATCGGGCCCAGCGCGACGGGCTGGTCGACGTAGTGCACCACGCGGTCGGGTTCCTGGGTGACACGCACGACCTGGCTGTCGCCGAGCCAGCCGGTGTCGAACGGCTGGCCGCCGCCCTGGGGATGGAAAATCGTCGATTGCAAGGTCACCGCGAACTGCCCTTCATGGGGCGTGCAGGCCAGCACTTCGAGTTCGGCGGTCAGGTGGTCATGGGTGAAAAACAGGCGCTCGGTCATTCTCTACATCCGCATCAGGGTTCTGCGGGCAGTATAAATAGTGCGCGAATGGGTGATAATCCGCTCAATTATCAATGGACCTGTGCGTCATGAGCATCAATCTTCCTTTGCCATTGCTGGGCGAAATGGCGATTTTCGTCAAGGTGGTGGAAACCGGCAGCTTCTCCGAAGCCGCGCGGCAGATGGGCGTTTCACCGTCATCGGTGAGCCGCAGCATTTCCCATCTGGAAAAGGCCCTGGCCACCCGTTTGCTGCAACGCACGACGCGCAAGTTGCGCTTGAGCGAAGGCGGCGAGGAAGTGTTCAAGCGTTGCCAGGACATGGTCAACGCGGCGCGGGCGGTGATGGAGGTCAGCGGTCAATTCACCCACGAAGCCGAAGGCCGCGTGCGCGTCAGCGTGCCCAAGGCGGTGGGGCGGTTTGTGATCCATCCGCATATGCCGGAGTTTTTGCGGCGCTATCCCAAGGTGGATGTGCAGCTGATCCTTGAGGATCGGCCGGTGGACTTGATCGACGACAACCTCGACCTGATCCTGCGCATATCGGAAAGCCCGCCGCCGGGGCTGGTGGGGCGGCCGTTGTTTCCCATCGAGCACCTGTTGTGTGCCACGCCGCAGTACCTGGCCGACTACGGCACGCCGCAACACCCTCATGATTTGCTGGAACACAGTTGCATTTACCTGGGGGAAACACCGGCGGATGCACGCTGGAAGTTTCGCCAGGCCGGCAAGACGGTGACGGTCGGGGTGCGTGGGCGTTATGCGGCGAACCATACCGGGGTGCGTTTGGACGCGGTGTTGCAGCATGTGGGGATTGGCAGCCTGCCGTACTTTACGGCGCGCCATGATCTGGAGGCGGGGAGCATTGTGCAGGTGTTGGCGCAGTGGGATTTTATTGCGTCGTATCACGGTGAGGTGTGGTTGTTGCATTCACCGACGCGGTATCTGCCGCCGAAGGTGCGGGTGTTTATTGATTATCTGGTGGAGTGCATGGCGAAGGAGCCTACCCTGCGCCAGCGGTAGGTACGCGGTCTAAATGTGGGAGCGGGCTTGCTCGCGAAGGCGGTGTGTCAGTCAATACATC
>NZ_JANLGL010000100.1:0-20825 GCF_024655625.1 Pseudomonas sp. 18.1.10 | reverse complement strand
GCGGTGTTTCAGTCGCCTGATGTATTGACTGGCCCACTGCATTCGCGAGCAAGCCCGCTCCCACATTTGCTTTGCGGTGTGTTTAAGGGATCTGTACGCCTTCGGCCAGCAGCATGTCTACCAAGCGAATCAGTGGCAGCCCGATCAAGCTAGTCGCATCCGGCCCTTCCGTACTTTGGAACAGACTCACCCCCAACCCTTCAGCCTTGAAGCTGCCCGCACAGTCATACGGCTGCTCGATCCGCAGGTAACGCTCGATCCTCTCAGCGTCCAGTACGCGCATCTGCACCGTAAACGGCACGCAGTCCACCTGGCAGTGCCCCGTTTCGCTGTTGAGCAGGGCCAGGCCGGTCAGGAAGCTCACGCGCTTGCCGCTGGCGGCCAGTAACTGTTCACGGGCGTTCTCGAAGGTGTGCGGCTTGCCGATGATTCGTCCATCGAGCGCGGCCACCTGGTCGGAGCCAATGATCAAATGCCCTGGGTGAGCGGCGGCAAGCGCGCGGGCCTTTTCTTCGGCGAGGCGTTTGACCAGTTCAATGGCGGACTCATTGGCGCGATGGCTTTCGTCAATATCCGGCGAGCTGCAGATGAACGGCAAGTGCAGGCGGCCGAGCAATTCCCGGCGATAAACCGAGCTGGAAGCGAGTAATAAAGGCAGCATGGGCGTCTCCTCAAGGCAGTCGCGGATTCTAGCGAGGAGTCCAGGTGACGGACAGGGCTGAATTTCCTTTGACATGGCTGGGTGCATCCCTATAATGCTGCGCCTATGTTGAATGACCCGATTCCACCTCACGTTGACCCGCGCAAATTGGCAGATCGTGGCACTTCCCTTCAAGGTGAATTGCTGCTGGCCGATTTGGAGAGACTCTGCGACCCGCTTTCCGACACTGTCGGTACGGTGCAGGCGAAATTCGTTTTTGAACGAGATGAACGTAAGTCTGTGGTAATTCACAGCTTTATCGACACCGAGGTCAAAATGGTTTGCCAGCGTTGTCTTGAGCTGGTCACCCTGCCGATTCACAGCGAATGCAGTTACGCTGTGGTGAAGGAGGGTGCGAATACCCAGTCGTTACCGAAAGGTTATGACGTGCTGGAACTGGGCGAAGATCCATTGGATCTGCATGCACTGATCGAGGAGGAGCTTCTGCTCGCCTTGCCCATTGTGCCTGCTCATCATCCGGAAGAATGCCAGCAGCCGGAGGGGCTCGATGACGAGCTCGAACCGAGCGAGGACGAGGTAACGCGGTCCAACCCGTTCAGTGTATTGGCGCAGTTAAAGCGTGACCCAAACGTTTAGGAGTTAATCAATTATGGCTGTTCAGCAGAACAAAAAATCCCGCTCTGCCCGTGACATGCGTCGTTCGCACGACGCCCTGACGGCGAGCACTCTGTCTGTAGAAAAAACCACCGGTGAAATTCACCTGCGTCACCACGTATCGCCAGAAGGCGTATACCGTGGTCGTAAAGTGATCGACAAGGGCGCTGACGAGTAATCACTTGTCTGCTCTAGTCATCGCGATAGACGCAATGGGCGGGGACTTCGGTCCCCGCAGCATTGTTCAGGCCTGCATTGCCAGCCTGTCTGCAACGCCCTCGCTGCACCTGACCCTCGTCGGTCAACCCTCCCTACTTGAAGACCTGATTGCCAGCCATCCGGCGGTGGATCGCGCGCGCCTGACGATTACGCCAGCCAGTGAAACCATCACCATGGATGAAAAACCGGCGGCTGCCCTGCGTGGCAAGCCTGACTCTTCAATGCGGGTGGCCCTGGAGCTGTTGCGTGATGGCAAGGTGCAAGCCTGTGTCAGCGCCGGCAATACCGGGGCGTTGATGGCGTTGTCGCGGTATGTGCTCAAGACGTTGCCGGGTATTGATCGGCCGGCGATGGTCGCGGCGATTCCGACGCAAAAAGGCTATTGCCAGTTGCTGGACCTGGGCGCGAACGTCGATTGCAGTGCCGAGCATCTGTTCCAGTTCGCGGTGATGGGCTCGGTGGCCGCCGAAGCACTGGGCGTGGCCCGGCCGCGGGTGGCATTGCTGAATATCGGCACCGAAGACATCAAGGGTAACCAGCAGGTCAAGCTCGCTGCCACGTTGTTGCAGGGCGCGCGCGGCTTGAATTACATCGGCTTTGTCGAGGGCGACGGTTTGTACCGTGGCGAAGCGGATGTGGTGGTGTGCGACGGTTTTGTCGGCAATATCCTGCTTAAATCCAGTGAAGGCCTGGCGACGATGATCGCCACGCGCATTGAAGCGCTGTTCAAGCAGAACTTCGCTTCACGCGTGGTGGGCGCTCTGGCGCTGCCATTGATGCGTCGTTTGCAGGCTGACCTGGCGCCGGCACGGCATAATGGTGCGAGCTTTCTCGGCTTGCAGGGCATCGTGGTGAAAAGCCACGGCTCGGCGGGTGTGGAAGGCTTTCAAAGTGCCATTGCGCGGGCCGTGATCGAGATCCAGGAAAACCTGCCGCAACGCTTGCACGGCCGTCTCGGGGACCTGTTGCCTTAGGCGAATCGGCCCGAAAATGCTTAAATGTGACCGGCCAGTTCAATTGACCATCCAATTTGTCAGTTTCGTGCGCTCCCACCGTAGGCGCGTTCATTTTTGACGACCAGATCATTAGGGGCTTGTTACATGTCTACATCCCTCGCATTCGTCTTTCCAGGGCAGGGTTCGCAGTCCCTCGGCATGTTGGCCGAGCTGGGCGCGCAATACCCGCTGATCCTGGATACCTTCAAGGAAGCTTCCGACGCCCTGGGTTACGACCTGTGGGCGCTGACCCAGCAAGGGCCGGAAGAGCAACTGAATCAAACCGATAAAACCCAGCCAGCCATCCTGACTGCTTCGATCGCCCTGTGGCGCTTGTGGCTGGCAGAGGGCGGCGCGCGTCCGGCATTTGTTGCCGGTCACAGCCTGGGCGAATACAGCGCCCTGGTGGCGGCGGGCAGCCTGACCCTCGCGGAAGCGGTCAAGCTGGTCGAGCGTCGCGGCCAGTTGATGCAAGAAGCCGTTCCGGCCGGGCAGGGCGGCATGGCCGCTATCCTGGGCCTGGACGACGCCGTGGTGATCGAAGCCTGTGCCGAAGCGGCCCAGGGCGACGTGGTCAGCGCGGTGAACTTCAACTCGCCTGGCCAGGTGGTGATCGCCGGTGCCAAGGCCGCGGTCGAGCGTGCCATTGAAGGCTGCAAGGCCCGTGGCGCCAAGCGCGCCCTGCCGTTGCCGGTCAGCGTGCCGTCCCACTGCGAGCTGATGCGCCCGGCGGCCGAGCGTTTTGCCGAGTCCATCGCCGCCATCAACTGGCAGGCGCCGCAGATCCCGCTGGTGCAGAACGTCAGCGCGGCTGTGGCCGCTGATCTCGACACCCTTAAGCGCGACCTGCTGGAGCAACTCTACAAGCCAGTGCGCTGGGTAGAGTCGGTGCAGACCTTGGCTGCCAATGGCGCTACCGAGCTGGTCGAGTGCGGCCCGGGCAAAGTCCTGGCTGGCCTGAACAAGCGTTGCGCCGATGGCGTGTCGACTGCCAACCTCAATACCCCGGATGCCTTCGCTGCCGCTCGTGCAGCACTGGCCTGAGCCTTTATTTACGAACTTGGGAGAAGCCTGCATGAGTCTGCAAGGTAAAGTTGCACTGGTTACCGGCGCCAGCCGTGGCATTGGCCAGGCGATTGCCCTGGAACTGGGCCGTCAGGGCGCCGTTGTGATCGGCACCGCCACTTCCGCCTCGGGCGCCGAGCGTATCGCCGCGACCCTGAAGGAAAACGGCGTGCAAGGCACTGGCCTTGAACTGAACGTGACCAGCGATGAATCCGTGGCGGCTGTATTGGCCCAGATCACTGCACAGTTCGGCGCGCCGGCTATTCTGGTCAACAACGCCGGTATTACCCGCGACAACCTGATGATGCGCATGAAAGACGACGAGTGGTACGACGTGGTCGACACCAACTTGAACAGTCTGTTTCGCCTGTCCAAGGGCGTTCTGCGCGGTATGACCAAGGCGCGTTGGGGCCGAATTATCAATATTGGCTCCGTAGTGGGTGCCATGGGCAACGCAGGCCAAGTAAACTACGCGTCCGCCAAGGCCGGTCTGGAAGGTTTCAGCCGTGCATTGGCACGTGAAGTCGGTTCGCGGTCGATTACGGTCAACTCGGTGGCCCCTGGGTTCATCGATACCGATATGACCCGCGAACTGCCGGAAGCACAGCGTGAAGCCTTGCTGACGCAGATTCCGCTGGGCCGTCTGGGCCAGGCTCAAGAGATCGCGAATGTGGTGTCTTTCCTGGCATCCGACGGTGCGGCATACGTGACTGGGGCTACAATCCCGGTGAACGGCGGGATGTACATGAGTTAAATTGTGACGGATCGCTTCAAAAAAATGTCATACGAGCTGTCTAAAATCCGTTATAAAGCTGCAACTTAATTTAGAGGCGGGTGGCCGACCGGGTACGTGGTGAAGCTTTCAGTTGAAAAGCTGAAAAGGCTTTCTATACACTTACCCACTGGCCAGCTGCCTGAATTTGTCCATTAGGAGTTAAACAAGGTATGAGCACCATCGAAGAGCGCGTCAAGAAAATCGTTGCCGAGCAACTGGGCGTTAAAGAAGAAGAAGTGGTCAACACTGCTTCCTTCGTAGAAGACCTGGGTGCCGATTCCCTTGACACCGTTGAGCTGGTGATGGCTCTGGAAGAGGAATTCGAGACCGAAATCCCGGACGAAGAAGCTGAAAAAATCACTACTGTTCAAGCTGCTATCGACTACGTTACCAGCCATCAGGCGTAATAGTTTTTAGTCGTCGCTTGCTGTTGGGAAAAACCGCACTGCTGTTACAGCGTGCGGTTTTTTCTTTAGCTCGGGCGAAAAGTGGTTCTGAAGCGAAGTGTCGTCATTAGAAAAAGGAGAGTGCTGTGTCGCGTAGACGCGTCGTAGTCACCGGTATGGGTATGTTGTCGCCACTGGGTACGGATGTGCCGAGCAGTTGGCAGGGCATTCTGGCTGGCCGCAGTGGTATTGGTCTGATTGAACACACGGACCTTTCTGCCTATTCCACCCGTTTTGGCGGCTCGGTAAAGGGTTTCAATGTCGAGGAATATCTCTCGGTCAAAGAGTCCCGCAAGCTCGACCTGTTCATTCAGTACGGCCTGGCAGCCGGTTTTCAGGCAGTGCGTAACGCCGGCCTGGAAGTCACCGACGCCAACCGTGACCGCATTGGCGTGGCCATGGGCTCGGGTATTGGTGGTCTGACCAATATCGAAGAAACCAGCCGCATCCTGCACGATACTGGCCCCCGTCGAATTTCACCGTTCTTCGTGCCGGGCTCGATCATCAATATGATTTCCGGTTTCCTGTCCATCCACCTGGGTGCACAGGGGCCTAACTACGCGATTGCCACGGCGTGCACCACGGGTACGCATTGCATCGGCATGGCGGCGCGCAACATCGCCTATGACGAAGCGGACGTGATGATTGCCGGTGGCGCTGAAATGGCTGCTTGCGGCCTCGGCATGGGCGGCTTTGGCGCGTCCCGTGCGCTGTCCACCCGCAACGACGAGCCGACCCGAGCCAGCCGCCCGTGGGACAAGGGCCGTGACGGCTTCGTGCTGTCCGACGGCGCCGGTGCCCTGGTGCTGGAAGAGTTGGAACACGCCAAGGCGCGCGGTGCCACCATCTACGCCGAGCTGATCGGCTTTGGCATGAGCGGTGACGCCTACCACATGACCTCGCCACCGTCCGACGGTGCCGGTGCTGCACGTTGCATCACCAACGCCCTGCGCGATGCGAAGATCAATGCGGACCAGGTGCAGTACATCAACGCCCACGGCACCTCGACCCCGACGGGCGACCTGGCGGAAGCCGAAGCCATCAAGTCGGTGTTCGGCGAGCACGCCTACAAGCTGGCGGTCAGTTCCACCAAGTCCATGACCGGTCACCTGTTGGGCGCGGCGGGCGCCGTCGAAGCGATCTTCAGCGTCATGGCCATCAAGGACCAGGTCGCTCCGCCGACCATCAACCTGGATGAGCCGGACGAAGGTTGCGACCTGAACTTCGTGCCGCACGAAGCGCAGCCGATGCCGATCGACGTGACGATTTCCAACTCGTTCGGCTTTGGTGGCACCAACGGTTCCCTGGTGTTCCGCCGGTTCGCCGAGTGATGGACAGCTGGGTCGACGGTCAGCCAGCGGCCACCGTGCCCCTGAAAGATCGCGGCCTGGCCTATGGTGATGGGCTGTTCGAGACCATCGCGGTCAAGGCCGGGCAGCCTGTGCTGCTCGACCGTCACCTGCAACGTCTCGATGACGGCTGCAGGCGCCTCGCTTTGGTTGCGGATCACAGGTTGATCCGCAGCGAAGTGCTGGCCTATGCCGCCGTCCTAGGCGATGGCGTGCTCAAGTTGATCCTCACCCGTGGCGACAGCCTGCGCGGTTATGGCATCAACGCCGGCGCCCCGGTGCGCCGTATCTTGCAGGGCAGTCCGCCCGCAACCTATCCCCCCGCCCATGGAACTGACGGCATCCGCCTGTTTCCGTGTGCCACCCGCTTGGCCGAGCAACCCTTGCTGGCCGGCCTCAAGCACCTCAATCGCCTGGAACAAGTGATCGCCCGCAGCGAATGGCAGGATGCCGAGCACGCCGAAGGCTTGATGCTGGATGTGTCCGGGCGCGTCATCGAAGGCGTATTCAGCAACCTGTTCCTGGTGTGCAACGGCTTGTTACTAACCGCCGATCTGAAGCGTTGCGGGGTTGCCGGCGTCATGCGCGCCGAAATCCTGGCCCAGGCGCAAACCCTGGGCGTCCCGGTGGCCGTGGCCGACATCAGCCTTGAGCAGTTGCAACAGGCCGAGGAAGTGTTTGTCTGCAACAGCGTTTATGGCATTTGGCCGGTGCACGGCTGCGCTGCGATGAGCTGGCCGGTTGGGCCGCTCACCCGTAAACTGCAGGGCATTGTTCGCGCGCTATTGGATATTTGAGTTGATACGAAAACTGGTTGTACTGCTGCTGGTCGGTGTGTGCTCGGCGGCATTGCTGTTGGGCTACGGCGCCTGGAAATACGACGCTGCCCTCAAGCAGCCCCTGAACCTGACCCAGGAGCAATTGCTCGACGTACCGGCCGGGGCCACTCCCACCGGCACCTTCAATCGCCTGGAAGCCGACGGCGTGCTCGACGGCGCGTTTTGGCTGCGCCTGTACTGGCGCTTCAACCTTGACGGCCAGCCCCTGCACAGCGGCGAATACCGCATGACCCCCGGCATGACGGCGCAAGGCTTGATCGGCCTGTGGCAACGTGGCGAAGTGGTGCAATACAGCCTCACGTTGGTGGAAGGCTGGAATTTCCGCCAGGTGCGCGCGGCCCTGGCCAAGCATGAAAAGATCGTACAAACCCTGTCGGGCCTGACTGACAGCGAAGTCATGGAAAAACTCGGCCACCCCGGCGTGTTCCCTGAAGGGCGCTTCTTCCCCGACACCTACCGCTTCGTACGCGGCATGACTGACGTCGAGTTCCTGAAAAAAGCCTACAACCGCCTCGAGGATGTCCTCGCCCAGGAGTGGAGCAAGCGTGCTCCAGATGCGCCATACACCGATCCCTATCAAGCACTCATCATGGCATCGCTGGTCGAGAAGGAAACCGGTGTGCCGGAAGAGCGCGGCCAGATCGCCGGCGTGTTTGTGCGCCGCCTGAAGATCGGCATGCTGCTGCAGACCGATCCAACGGTGATCTACGGCCTCGGCGAGCGCTACAACGGCAAGTTGACCCGCGCCCACCTCAAGGAAGCCAACCCCTACAACACCTACATGATTGCCGGCCTGCCGCCGACGCCGATCGCCATGGTCGGCCGCGAGGCGATCCATGCCGCGCTGAACCCGGTGCCGGGCAGCAGCCTGTATTTTGTCGCCCGTGGCGATGGCAGCCATATTTTCTCCGATGACCTGGATGCCCATAATGCCGCCGTGCGTGAGTTCCAACTCAAGCGCCGCGCCGATTACCGCTCCAGCCCGGCGCCCGTGGCAAAACCGGCGCAAGAGGCAACACCTCCGGCTGATACGCCCCCCGACACGCCCGCCGAGCCGCAAAGCCCGCAATGACTCTGACTAAGGACTGCCTGTGACTGGCTTGTTTATTACCCTGGAAGGCCCCGAAGGCGCCGGCAAAAGCACCAACCGCGATTACCTGGCCGAGCGTTTGCGCGCTGACGGTATCGAGGTGGTGTTGACCCGTGAGCCCGGCGGTACGCCGCTGGCCGAGCGCATCCGCGAAGTGCTGCTGGCCCCGGGTGACGAGCCGATGAACCCGGACACCGAGCTGCTGCTGGTGTTCGCCGCCCGCGCCCAGCACCTGGCCGAAGTGATCCGCCCGGCACTGGCCCGTGGTGCGGTGGTGATTTGCGACCGTTTCACCGACTCCACCTATGCCTACCAGGGTGGCGGTCGGGGCTTGTCCCTGGAACGCATCGGCACGCTGGAAACCTTCGTGCAGGGCGACCTGCGTCCCGACCTGACCCTGGTGTTCGACCTGCCGGTGGAAGTCGGCCTGGCCCGCGCCAGTGCCCGTGGTCGCCTGGACCGCTTCGAACTGGAAGGCCGCGCCTTCTTTGACGCCGTGCGCAGTGCGTTCCTTGCCCGCGCCAAGGCCGAGCCCGCGCGTTATTACCTGTTGGATGCCGCCCAGCCGCTGACCCAGGTGCAACAGGCGATCGATGCCTTGTTGCCGACCCTGCTGGAGCGCGCCCGTGGCTGAAGCCTACCCGTGGCAGGACAGTCTCTGGCAGCAATTGGCGGGGCGTGCCCAGCATGCCCACGCCTATCTGTTGCATGGGCCGATTGGCATCGGCAAACGTGCACTCGCCGAACGCCTGATGGCCAGCCTGTTGTGCCAGCGTCCGGTCAACCTGGAAGCCTGCGGTGAGTGCAAATCCTGCCTGCTGCTCAAGGCGGGCAGCCACCCGGACAATTACCTGCTGGAACCCGAGGAAGCCGACAAGGCGATCAAGGTCGATCAGGTCCGCGACCTCGTCAGCTTCGTGGTGCAGACCGCGCAGATGGGCGGGCGCAAAGTGGTGTTGATCGAGCCGGTGGAGGCGATGAACATCAACGCCGCCAACGCCTTGCTCAAGAGTCTGGAAGAGCCGTCCGGCGATACGGTGTTGTTGCTGGTGAGCCACCAGTCCAGCCGCCTGCTGCCGACGATTCGCAGCCGTTGTGTACAGCAGGCCTGTCCGTTGCCGAGCGAGGCCATGAGCCTTGAGTGGCTGGCGCAGGCGTTGCCGGAATGCAGCGCAGACGAGCGTGGCGAATTACTGACCCTGGCCGCCGGTTCGCCGCTGGCCGCCGTGAAATTGCAGGCCCAAGGCGTGCGCGAGCAACGCGCGCTGGTGGTGGATGGCGTGAAGAAACTGCTCAAGCAGGAACTGTCCGCCACCCAACTGGCCGAAACGGCCTGGAAGGATATTCCGCTGTTGCTGCTGTTCGACTGGTTTTGCGACTGGTCGAGCCTGATCCTGCGCTACCAGTTGACCCAGGATGAACATGGCCTGGGCCTGCCGGACATGCGCAAAGTCGTGCAGTACCTCGCGCAGAAAAGCGCCCAGGACAAGGTGCTCAACATTCAGGACTGGATTCTGGTCCAGCGCCAGAAAGTCCTCGGCAAGGCCAACCTCAACCGCGTGCTGTTGCTCGAAGCGCTGCTGGTGCAGTGGGTGGGCCTGCTCGGCCGCCGTTAATTTCCGTGGCCGACAGGTGTATTGTCGGCCAGACACTCTCTGTGATTTAAGTCGTAACTACCTATGCTCGTAGATTCCCATTGCCACCTCGACCGTCTCGACCTCGCCCAGCACGGCGGCTCCCTTGACGCCGCCCTTGAAGCGGCGCGCCAGCGCGGGGTAGGGCACTTCCTGTGCATCGGCGTCAGCGCCGACAACGCTGCCGACGTCAAAGCCCTGGCCGAGCGTTATGCCGATGTCGATTGCTCGGTGGGCATCCACCCGCTGGACCTCAAGCCCGGCGAAGCCCCGGCCCTCGACTGGTTGCTGGGTGAACTCAACCACCCGCGCGTGGTGGCGATTGGCGAAACCGGCCTGGACTACCACTACGAGCCCGAAGCCGCCGAGTTGCAGCAGGCCTCGTTCCGCCTGCACCTGCAAGCCGCCCAGCAGACCGGCAAGCCGGTGATCGTCCACACCCGTGGCGCCCGCGCCGACACCCTGGCCCTGCTGCGCGAAGCCGCGCTGCCCCAGGCGGGCGTGCTGCATTGCTTCACCGAAGACTGGGACATGGCCAAGGCAGCCCTGGACCTGGGGTTCTACATTTCCCTGTCGGGGATCGTCACCTTCCGCAATGCCGACGCCCTGCGTGACGTGGCGCGCCAAGTGCCGGCCGACCGCCTGCTGGTGGAAACCGACTCGCCATACCTGGCGCCCATCCCCCATCGCGGCAAGCCGAACCTGCCGGAGTACGTACGGGATGTGGCGGATTACCTGGCGATGCTGCGTGGTGAGTCTGTCGAACGCTTTGCCGAACAGACGACCGCGAACTTCAAGCGCCTGTTCCCGCTGGCCCACGTCAAATCGTAGGCAAAAAAAACCCGGGTTCTGGGGGGTGAATCCGGGCTAAGACCATTAGGAGTAAAACAGGGCACGCAGTCCGTCGGTACCCAGGGTCAGCGCGTCACTTGGGGGAGATGCCGCGCCGACAGTTCAAGTATTGATCAGTATCTGATTCAGTCCAGTCGCGACTGGTCGTTTTTTAAACAGATTTGGAATACACGCGCTTCGCTTGAGTTCTCATTAACCAGGCGCACAGGTGCCGTTGTTGCGTGTTATTTCTGACCGCAAACGATGAAATCGTTGGCACGCTGAAACTTAAGTGCGTGGCGGGTTCACATAGGCGTTGCCCAACGACCGTTCAGTCGGGATAATCCCTCGCACCGGGTAAATCGTATCGCCACGTGTTCGTGGCCCTGCGCAACCCTCCCCACAGTCACCTTTGCAGACCTCTTTCTCATGCACAAAGAACCCCGTAAGGTCCGTGAGTTTCGCCGCCGTGAGCAGGAAATTCTCGACACCGCGCTCAAGTTGTTTCTCGAACAAGGTGAAGACAGCGTCACCGTCGAGATGATCGCGGATGCCGTGGGTATCGGCAAAGGCACGATCTACAAGCACTTCAAGTCCAAGGCCGAGATCTACCTGCGCCTGATGCTCGACTACGAGCGCGATTTGAACGAGCTGCTGCATTCGGCCGATGTGGACAAGGACAAGGAAGCCCTGTCCCGCGCCTACTTCGAATTCCGCATGCGTGACCCCCAGCGCTACCGCCTGTTCGACCGCCTGGAAGAGAAGGTGGTCAAGGGCCATCAGGTGCCGGAAATGGTCGAGGAACTGCACAAGATCCGTGCCTCGAATTTCGAACGCCTGACCCTGCTGATCAAGGGCCGCATCAGCGAAGGCAAGCTGGAAGACGTGCCGCCGTATTTCCACTACTGTGCCGCCTGGGCGTTGGTGCACGGCGCGGTGGCGCTGTATCACTCGCCGTTCTGGAGCAATGTGCTGGAAGATCAGGAAGGTTTCTTCCAGTTCCTGATGGACATCGGCGTGCGCATGGGCAACAAGCGCAAGCACAGCAGCGAATTGCCACCGGCTGAACCGCCGGCTGCGTAAGGATTTACTGCCAGACGCAGTACCCCAGGAATATACTCAGGCAAGGACTCTTGCTAAAAGCTGATTTATCAGTCAGCTTTTAGCGCGCCCGAATCATCCTCTGCCGGAGTGATCCATGATCGTTGATCGTCAAGGCAGGCGTTTTCGCAATTTGCGGATCAGCCTGACCTCAGCCTGCAATTATGCGTGTACCTACTGCGTGCCCAACGGCAAGCGGCTGGTGGCTGCCCAGGACGAACTCTCGGCCGAGGCCATGGCACGGGGTGTCGAGTACCTGATCGAAGCAGCAGGCATCGACCGCCTGCGCATCACCGGCGGCGAGCCGCTGGTCAGCCCCAAGCTGGAAGCCTTCATGGGCGCGGTGGGGCAGATGGGCCTCAGTGATATCAGCCTGACCACCAACGGCCAGTTACTGGCGCGCAAACTGCCGCTGCTGGTGGATGCCGGCATCCAGCGCATCAACGTCTCCCTCGACACCCTGGACGCCGCCGCCTTCCGCAGCATTGCCCGTGGCGGCGACCTCGCCACCGTGCTCGACGGCATGGACCAGGCCCGCGCTGCCGGGATCAAGATCAAGGTCAACATGGTGCCATTGCGCGGCCAGAACCTGGACCAGGTGATGCCGTTGCTCGACTACTGCCTGGAGCGTGGCTACGAGCTGCGCTTTATCGAATTGATGCGCATGGGCCACTTGGCCAAGGACTCCAATGCGTTCTTGCAGCAATTCGTCAGTTTGCAGCAATTGCTCAGCCTGATTGGCGAGCGCCACGAATACCTGCAAGCCAATGCCCCGGTGGACGCCACCGCCGTGCGTTATGAAATCCCCGGCAAAGGCTATTTCGGCGTGATCGCCAATGAAAGCGTGCCGTTCTGCCGGACATGCTCGCGCTTGCGGCTGTCGTCTACCGGCTGGCTGCATGGCTGCCTGTCGTCGAGCAACCGCCACTACGTCGGCGACCTGCTGGACAAGCCGCGCCACCAGGCATTGCCGGCGTTGCAAGGGTTGCTGATGAAGGCCCTGGGCGACAAGCAGGAAGTAGCGTTCTCGGGCGGTGCGACGATCATGAAGATCATCGGCGGCTGACCCTGTGGGAGTGGGCTTGCTCGCGAAAGCGGTGTGTCAGAAACAGATGTGCTGACTGACACACCGCTTTCGCGAGCAAGTCGAATCGTCGCACCGCCGCTCCCACACAAGCCCGCTCCCACATTTGATTTGTGGTGTGCTCAAGTGGCGCAAAACCTGCATCTCACGCCCATTCGCCGGTTTTCCGTCACCGGCTTCTGGAGGATTAGGATGCGAAGTCTGGTTTTGTTGCTGGCGTCATTGACGCTGAGTGGTTGCATGACCGTCAGCGATATGGCCGAAGGCACCCGCTATCAGATGAGCGACGCCGGCTTGCTGGACCACAGCGATACCCGTCGTACCAACTCGATCCGCGTGCAACCGGACTCCTTTATCTTTATCGCCCAGGGCGCCTTCGTGCCGCCCGGCAGCGCCTATCCGCGCCCCAACGTGGTGGCCGAAGAAGCCTTCAACGGCTTCATCGAATATTTCCCCATGGTGCGCCGCGCCCGCCAGCCGGAAGGCCTGGAGCAGGCAATGGCCGAAGCCCGTGCCGCCGGCGCCCATTACCTGCTGTACTGCCGTTTCGCCAAGGCCGATGACCGCATCGGCAACGCCGACGAGTGGGCCGACCAGGAAGCCCTCGACCGCGTCGGCCTCGACAGCGGCGTCATCCAGATCATGTTGATCGAGACCAGCACCCAGTATTTGATTGATACTGCACGCATTCGCAGCCGTGGCGGTTTACTGACGTTCCACGACAACAAGCCAGAAGACCTGATCGCCCGCCCCCTGGCCAAATACGCCCGTGGCCTGCTGGGCATGAGCGATCAGTAAGACACAGGAGATGCCCATGACCGATTCCGCCAAGGCCAACGATCTGTTGGCCCAACTGCCCAAGGGCAAGGGGCCGGCGCCGGTACACCTGTGGAACCCGGAGTTCTGCGGCCATATCGACATGCGCATCGCCCGCGATGGCACCTGGTTCTACCAGGGCACGCCGATCGGGCGTAAGCCGATGGTCAAGCTGTTCTCCAACATCATCCGCCGCGATGGCGATGATTACTTCCTGATTACCCCCGTGGAAAAAGTCGGCATCAGCGTCGAAGATGCGCCGTTCGTCGCGCTGACCCTGGAGGTCGAAGGGCAGGGCGAAAGCCAGGTGCTGCGCTTTACCAGCAATGTCGACGAGACGATCGAAGCCGGCGTGGAGCATCCGCTGCGTGTGGTCATCGACCCGCTCACCGAGGAGCCTTCGCCGTATCTGCGGGTGCGCACCAACCTCGAAGCCCTCGTGCATCGCAACGTGTTCTACCAATTGGTGGAACTCGCGGTGAGCCGTCCGATCAACGGTCAAAACTGGCTGGGCGTGTGGAGTGGCGGGGTGTTTTTCCCCATTGGCCTGGAACCCTGAGGCCGGTTTTTTCAGCTCCATGAAATAATTCGCTTGCTGCCAACGGCGGCTTTCGGTTATCAATTTGTACATGATTAGACATGTCCGATTTGATAAAAAAAAACGCGTCGTCGACGAACTGATCCGCCGAATCGAAGGTGGGGTGATGGTCGACGGTTTCCTGTTGCCGGGTGAGCATCAACTGGCCGAAGAATTTTCGGTCAGTCGCGGCACCTTGCGCGAAGCCCTCGCCGAACTCAAACGCCGCAACTACATCGCCACCCAGAGCGGCGTCGGCTCCATCGTCACCTTTGACGGCATGGTGCTCGACCAGCGCAGTGGGTGGGCCCAGGCCCTGGCGGACACGGGCGCGCGGGTCAACACCGACATCCTGCGCCTCGAAGCCGTGACCCGGCCGGATCTGCTCAGCCGTTTCGGCAGCGACCAATTCATTGCCCTCGACCGCCTGCGCTACACCACCGACGGCACCGCCGTGTCCCTGGAGCGCTCGCTGATGCCGGCGTCCGGCGGTTTGGAAAGCCTGCCAACCGTCGGCCTGATCGAAAACTCCCTGACCATCACCCTGGCGGCCTACGGCTATGTGGGCGCCGAGGGTGACCAATGGATCGGCGCCGAGCCCCTCAGCGCCGAAGACGCCGAATTGCTCGGGCGCCCGGCCGGCAGCGTGTTTCTCAAGGCCTCGCGCACCACCTACGACCGTCGCGAGCGCTTTATGGAATATGTCGAAAGCCTGCTCGACCCGCTGCACTTTCGCCTGCACCTGCAATTTGGGAGTTCGAAATGACCCCGCACAACCGCGCCCTCGGCGCCTTCTACGGCCTGGCGTTGGGCGACGCTCTGGGCATGCCCACCCAGTCCTTGAGCCGCGAGCAAGTGCGCGCCCGCTTCGGTGCCATCACTGCGCTGGAAGATGCCGGCACCGACCAACCCATCGCGCCAAACATGCCCGCCGGTTCCATCACCGATGACACCGAGCAGGCGATCCTGGTGGGCGAGTTGCTGGTGGAAGGCCAAGGCCGCATCGAACCCACCGTGCTCGCCCAGCGCCTGATCGACTGGGAAGCGGTGATGCGCGCCAAGGGCTCCCAGGATTTGCTCGGCCCCTCGACCAAACGCGCGATCGACATGATCCTCGCCGGCCACACGCCGGAAGAGTCCGGGCGTTATGGCACCACCAATGGCGCGGCGATGCGTATCACGCCCGTCGGGATTGCCGCCGATGTCAGCGACCCTAAGCACTTTATCCAGGCTGTAATCCAGGCGTGCCAGGTCACCCACAATACCAGCCTGGGCATCTCCAGCGCCGCCGCCGTGGCGGCCGTGGTCTCGGCCGGCATCAACGGCGTGGACCTGGGCGAAGCGCTGAACATCGGCACCCAGGTCGCCCAGCAGGCCGAGCACCATGGCCACTGGATCGCCGGCGGGCGCATCTCCACCCGCATCAGCTGGGCGCGCACCTTGAGTGTTGGCAGTGGCGACAAAGCATTGTTTGCCGATTTGCTCTACGAGTTGATCGGCACCTCGGTCGCGTCCCAGGAATCGGTGGTGGTGTCGTTTGCCCTGGCCCAGCAAGTGGCGGTGGGCGAGATGAATGCCTTCGAAGCCCTGTGCCTGGCCGCCAGCCTTGGCGGCGACACCGACACCATCGCCGCGATTCTCGGCGCCATGCTGGGTGCCTGCCTGGGCATGCAGTGCTGGCCGCAGGCGATGGTGGAGCAGGTCAAGCGGGTTAATGGCTTGGACTTGCAGCCGCTTGTGCAAGGTCTACTCGAATTGCGCTGACTGGCACAGATCAAAAAATGTGGGAGCGGGCTTGCTCGCGAAGGCGGTGTATCAGAAATAGATGTGCTGACTGCCACATCGCATTCGCGAGCAAGCCCGCTCCCACATTCGACCGAGTTGAATAGAACATCTGCCACAACCACAACAATATCGGCACCCGGAGTATCCCTTCATGAGCAACACCTCTTCCGGCCAGAACGCCGGGCAACTGGAAACACGCGGCATCGAGCCGGTCCCGGAAGGCGAGTGCAACGGCCATCCGCTGCAGCTATTCTGGGTCTGGTTCGCCGCCAATATCAGCATCCTCGGCCTGCCATTGGGGGCGACGCTGGTGGCGTTTCGCGGCCTGGCCATCTGGCAGGCGATCATCGTCGCGATCCTCGGCGCGGCCGGTTCGTTCGCCGTGGTGGGCATCATCTCCATCGCCGGCCGACGGGGCCGTGCGCCGAGCCTGACGCTGTCCCGGGCGATCTTCGGCGTGCGCGGCAATATCGGCCCGACGCTGGTCTCGCTGATGTCGCGCCTGGGTTGGGAAACCGTCAACACCACCACCGCCGCCTTCGTGCTGCTGTCGTTGTGTTCGATCCTGTTTGGTTCGCCTGTCGCCGCCAAAAGTGCACCCCTGCTGACCCTGCTGTTCATCGCCATCTTTGTCCTGTTGACCCTGGCGGTGTCCGGCCTGGGCCACGCCACCTTGCTGGTGATCCAGAAGTGGGCGACCTACGTATTCGGCGCCCTGAATATTCTGGTGGGCGGCTTCCTGTGCGCCACCATCGATTGGAGTGCGGTGTTCAACGCCACCCCGGCGCCGCTCAGCGCGATGATCGTCGGCGTCGGCACCATGGCGGCGGGCACCGGGATTGGCTGGGCCAACGCCGGCGCCGACATGTCGCGTTACCAGCACCGCAGCGTCAAGGCCGTGCGCCTGGTGGCGTCGGCGGCGTTTGGCGCCGGCATTCCGCTGGTGTTGCTCATCACCCTCGGCGGCCTGTTGTCGGTGGGCAACAATGACCTGGCCTCGGCCACCGACCCGATCATCGCGATCCGCGACATGCTGCCGACCTGGATGGCCGTGCCGTACCTGATTACGGCCTTCGGTGGCTTGCTGCTGTCCAACAACCTCTCGGTATATTCGGCGGGCCTCACCACCCTGACCCTCGGCTTGAAGGTCAAGCGCGTGCACGCAGTGATCGTCGATATCGTCGCGATCTTTGCCGGCTCCATCTACTTCATGCTGATCGCCGACAGTTTCTATGGCCCGTTCATCACCTTCATCTCGTTGCTGGCGGTGCCGATTACCGCGTGGGTCGGGATCTTCGTGGTCGATCTGATCCACCGTCACTACTACAGCCCCAAGGACTTGCTGGACGTCAGCCCCAGCAGTGCCTACTGGTATCGCGGCGGCGTGGAATGGCGTGCGTTCGGCGCGTGGGCGCTGGCGATTGTGTTGGGCTTCAGCTTCACCACCATTGGCACCACTGCCGAAAATATCTGGTTCGCCGGGCCGTTGTCCGACTCCTGGTTGGGCCACAACGGCCTGGGCTGGATCGTCACGTTCCTGGTGGCCGGTGGGATGTATGCGGTATTGGGCGGCGCGGCTGATCGTCGCCCGGCGTTAGTTGAGAGCCACCATGTCTAGATTGCTGCACACCGGCCAGGTCATCGTCGACCTGGTCATGGCCCTGGATGCCCTGCCTGTCAGCGGCGGCGATGTGCTGGCGCGGTCTGCCAGTTTTGAAGCCGGCGGCGGCTTTAACGTGATGGCCGCCGCCAAGCGCAACGGCTTGCCGGTGGTGTACCTCGGGCGTCATGGCACCGGGCGTTTTGGCGACCTGGCGCGCGCGGCGATGCAGGCCGAAGGGGTGGCGATGGCCCTGGCCGCCAGCGCCGCTAAGGACACCGGCTTGTGTGTGTCGCTGACCGAGGCGAGCACCGAGCGCACGTTCATTTCCCATCTCGGCGCCGAGGGCGAGTTGAGCGCTGAGGACCTGGCCGGCGTGCTGCCGCGTGCGGACGACTACGTCTACGTCAGCGGCTACAGCCTGTTGCTGGACGGCAAGGCGCAGGCGTTGCTCGATTGGTTGCTGGCGCTGCCGCGTGAGATCCGCGTGGTGTTCGACCCGGGCCCGTTGGTCAGGGCGGCGGATTCACCGTTGATGGTGGCGTTGCTGCCGCGCATCGACATCTGGACCAGCAATGGCCCGGAAGCCTTGGCCTTTACCGGTGCGAGTACGCTGGCGCAAGCCTTGGGTGAGCTGCAACGCCATCTGCCCGAGGGCGCATTGCGCGTGGTGCGGGATGGGCCGAACGGCTGCTGGGTGAATGCCGAGCATGTACCGGGCTTCAAGGTGAAGGCCGTGGACAGCAACGGCGCAGGGGACGCCCATGCGGGCGTGTTTATCGCCGGGTTGGCGAGTGGTTTGACACCGGCCCAAGCGGCGCGCCGTGCCAATGCGGCGGCGGCCCTGGCCGTGACACGCTGGGGCCCGGCTACATCTCCCGGCACTGCCGAAGTCGACGCGCTACTGGCTGGCTGAACACAGATAAAACTGTGGGAGCGGGCTTGCCCGCTCCCACAATTGGTTGTGCGTAATGGCTGCGATGTATCAAGGCGCAGGCTGTTTAGGCGCCCCCGGAATGTTCGAGTCATCACCTTTATTGACCTTCGGTTCATTCACCGCCGGCCCCATCTTGCCATTGCCCACGGCAGCGGGCGCTTGGCGCTGGGTGTCCTGGCCTTTGGTGTGCGGGTCGGCACTGTTGCTGTTGTCGACGGCGCCGCCGTTGATCTCCATGCCGGTGCCCATGGATTTCTGGGTCTCGCTGGTGGACGGATTGGTCGGGCCGGTGGACGAGGTGGCCGCAAAACCACTCAGGGAAACCGCAGACAGCAGGCCGGTGAGGGCGAGGGCAGCAAACTGGGAATGCTTCATGAGTCTGTCTCCTTAGGGTTATTGTCCTTACCCTCTATTGGTCCGCCGCCATTGGCTGTTGGTGCCGGGCTGGCGACGAACGGCGCCAGATCAGCCGCGCCACGGTGATCGACCAGTTGCATAGCGCCACCGCCACGACCGTCAGCAGCAAGGTCGCCAGCCCGTATTCGACGATGATCCTGCCCGCCAGCAACGGAAACCCGAACACCCCCACAAAGTACCCAAGGCTGAACAGCAACAGCGCCTGGGACGTGGTGCCCGCTGGCGCCTCGTTGGCCACCAGCCCGTTAATTACCGAGTACGTCAGGCCGTAACCCACGCCCAAGGTGACCGCCGCCAGCAGGTAACTGAAGGGCCCCGTCACCGTGAAGCCGAACATCAGCACCGACAGCAGCATCAGCCCCGACAACACACACGCCGCCGCGTAGGCATCCCGCTTGACCACCCAGCCGGCGATCAGCAAGCGGCTGGTGATCGCCGCGCTCAGGAAGCCGCCAAAGAACAGCGAATAGTCCAACCCGTGCGCCGCCGCATAGCTGGTCTGGAACGACGACAACCCGCCAAACACGCAACCGCCCAGCCCGACCATGATGATCGCGAACGCCGCCTTGGAGGACAGCACCTGGCGCGTGGCGGCCCAGGAGATTTTCGCCACCGCCGCTTCTCTCTTGAGATGCCGGCTCAGGCGCCAAAACACCAGCACCCCCATCAGGCTGGCCAGTGCGGCGATGTAGAACGCCGTAATCAGCGGCAGCCCCAACGCACTCGCCGCGCGCCCCAACAATGGCCCGGCACCGATGCCACTCATCATGCTGCCCGACAGCAACGCGAAGTACTTGGCCCGTTGCTCTGGTGCGACCAGCATCGCGACGATGATCGGCCCCAAGGTATAGAACACCCCCCAACCCAGGCCCAAGGCCAGGCCAAACACCCGCAAGCCCTGGCCAAAGCCGGGCATCAGCGCAAACCCCAGGCAGGCCACCACCAGCAGCAAGCCCATCCCGGCAATCGTGCGGGCCGCGCCCCAGGCATCGGACAAGTGCCCGGAGATCATCACCGCCACAAAGGTGCTGAGCATCGCCGTGGAAATCACACTGCCGGCATCGTGCTCGTCACCGCCGCGTGTATGGATCAGCAGCGACAGCAAAAAGGTCGAGCCGTAAGACAGCGACAGCAAAAAACTGGCAAGGCAAAACAGGGCGAATAGCTTGGTGTTCACCGGGGTTGAGGCATGCATGGGACGGCCTGGAAGTCGTTGGAGTTATGCGCAACGTTTTACCACGCGCGCTCAGGGCGATTGTTGTGGGGTTGCTGGTGCCAGCGTTACCCGGCGACGGAGTAACGCTGCCCATCAAAATGCACTGCAATCAGTCATCAAACCCCCTTAGTATGTGTGCTTTGCAATTGCCCAAGGCTCGCCCATGACCATCGAGATTCGCCCCGCCGTGCCCAGCGATGCTGCGCAGATCCTGACTTTCATCACTGAGCTGGCCGAGTACGAGAAGGCCCGGCACGAAGTGATCGCCAGCGTGGTGGACATCGAGCGCAGCCTGTTCAGCGAGGGCGCCACTGCCCATGGCCTGATCTGTTTGCGTGACGGCTTGCCGATTGGTTTCGCGGTGTTCTTTTTCAGTTATTCCACGTGGCTGGGCAGCAACTGCCTGTACCTCGAAGACCTCTACATCAACCCGGAACAACGCGGCGGCGGGGCGGGCAAGAAGTTGCTGCGCCACCTGGCCAAGATCGCCTTCGACAATGGGTGCGGGCGTTTCGAATGGAGCGTGCTGGACTGGAACGAACCGGCGATTGCCTTCTACAAGTCCATTGGCGCGCAGCCGCAGGAAGAGTGGGTGCGTTATCGCATGGAAGGCGATGCGCTGCGGGATTTTGCGCTGGGTTGAAAATACCCTCCCGAAAGCACTGAAGATCAAAATGTGGGAGCGGGCTTGCTCGCGAATGCGGTGGATCAGTCAACTAATGCGTGGCTGACAC